>DATGLH010000025.1:0-44116 GCA_035294225.1 Trebonia sp. | reverse complement strand
CCGGTCCACCACCGCGACCGGCCCGGCCGAAGCCTGGCTGGTCAGCCCCGTGACCTCGCGGACTGGCTGCTGGACGACGGCGGTAAGGCCGCGTAGTTCGGCCACGACGGCGCGGGCGTCGGCAAGGCTGACCTGCGGCCCCTGCCTGGCGAACCGGACGCCCGTCGAGATCGCCAGATCCCAGTCGATCATCTGTGCGCTGCTCACACTCCTACCGTACGTGCTGCCCGAAGGTAGTGGCAGCGCTGGCCGCCACTCGTGCGCCCCGGGGGGTAAGGGGCCGGGTGTTTAACTTCGGGCGTATCGCGGGCGGAACGGCGTCACGCAGCCCGACCGCACTGCACTATTTGCACCATTACGTCCGATTCCGGTGGCGCGGCGGCGCCGGGACGTTCGGGGTCGGTGGCCCACTGCCCCGCTCTTTCTGGGGCTGTGGGCCACCGACCCAGAAAGGGGGGCAGAAAGGAGAAAGGCCGCCGACGGCAGCCCGGGAGCTACCAGGCGCCCCGGGAGCTGCCCGGGCGCCCCGGGAGTTACCTGCATCCGCAGGCGGCCAGCCCGGCGGCCGCCGCGTCGATGGCATCCGCCGCCGTCTGCAACATCGCCGCGCCCGGCACCCGCGGTGCCATGATCGCGAACACCAGCAGCCGGCCGCTGCGGTCGTACACCAGCCCGGCCAGCGCGGCGACCGTGGTGAGGTTGCCGGTCTTGGCCCGCACCACCCCGCGCGCCGCGCCGCCGATGCCGCCGAACACGCTGCCCCCCGCGGACAGGGTGCCAGTGAACCCGGCGACCGGCAGTCCGCTGACCGCCGCCCGGAGCCGGGGCGAGCCGGCGGCGATCTCCAGCACCCGCACCAGGGTCTCCGGCGCGATCCCGTCCTCCGGCGACAGGCCGCTGCCGTCCACCAGGCTGATCGGCGTTGTCACGCCAAGCCGCCGCAGCTCGGTCACGATCGCGTCCGCCGCCCCGGCGAACGTCGCGGGCAGTCCCATCGCGATCGCGAGGTGCCTGGCCATGTTCTCGGCGATCACGTTGTTGCTCTCGTCCAGCATCTGCCCGGCTATCGCCGACAGCGGCGGCGAGCTCACGCTCGCCAGCACCGGGGCGCTCGCCGGCGCGGTGGCCGGCGACGGGCTGCCGCTGACCGCGATGCCGTCCCGCCGCAGCAGGTCCGCGAACGCGGACACGGTAAGGCCCACGGGATCCGTCGTCCGGGGGGCGAAGTTGAGCGGGTCGTCGGAATCCTGCAACGCGCCGTCGGGGGTCAGCCGGCCCTGGTCGGCCTCGAGTGCCTCGATCGGTGTGACATTTCCCGTATAGATGTCGCTGTCGGACCACCCCGGCGCCATACCGGGCCCGCTGTAGAGCGAGGTGTCGTAGCCTAGCCGCACAGACCCGCGCCCCTCGGCCTTCAGCGCCCGGGCGGTGCTGGCTGCCAGCGCGGCCAGCGTGGCAGGCCGGGGGTAATCGGAGGAGGGGTAGCCATTCACGGCGAGGGTGGGGTCGCCGCCGCCCACGAGCACGATGCCGCCCGCGACCTGGCGGACGCTCGTGCTGAACCTCGCGTCCGGCCCGAGCACCGCCAGCGCGGCGACCGCGGTCACCACCTTGGTGGTGGACGCGGGGGTGGCGAGCGCCGTGCCGTTGTCGGAATACAGCACTTCGCCGGTCAGCGCGTCCGCGACCTCGACGCCGAGTCCCGGGCCGACCTCGGTGTCCGGCAGCATGGCGGCGACCAGGGCGGCCAGGCCCCCGGCGGTCGGCAGCGCGGCCGTTCCCGCGGTTCCCGCGGCCTGGCCCGCACCGCCGGCCACGGGGCGGACCCCGACCGGGGCCAGGACCGGCGCGGCGCGCACCGCGGGCAGCGCGGCGGCGACCGGGACGCGCAGTGCCGCCAGCCGTGGCGGCAGCATGCGCGCCACGGTGACCGCTGCCGCGAGCGTGAAGACGTTCAGCATCGCGAGCGTTATCAGCGCCGTGTTCCGGGTACCGCGCACGTACTCACCTCATCCGTGTGGCGGTGTGCATAGCTGCGGCGGTGTGCATAGCTTAGGGCCCCGCCGGCCCGCACGGCGGGGGCCGCTCGCCGGTCACGCCGTGGCGACCGGCGACAATGGAGTAAATCATCAGCTAACGCGCGTGGAGAGTGCATGGATATGGATGTTGAAGTAGTCATCGAGATCCCCAAGGGCCAGCGGAACAAGTACGAGATCGACCATCACACCGGCCGTATCCGGCTTGACCGCATGTTGTTCACCTCGACCAGGTACCCGGCGGACTACGGGTTCATCGAGGACACCCTCGGCGGAGACGGCGACCCGCTGGACGCCCTGGTGCTGCTCGAAGAGCCGACCTTTCCCGGCTGCCTGGTCACCGCGCGGGTCATCGGCATGTTCCAGATGACCGACGAGAAGGGGCCCGACGACAAGATCCTCTGCGTCCCCGCGCACGATCCGCGCGCCGGGCACTTGCGTGACGTCCATCACGTGCCGGAATTTGAGCGGTTGGAGATCCAGCACTTCTTCGAGGTTTACAAGGATCTTGAGCCAGGCAAGTCCGTTGAGGGTTCGCGCTGGTCCGACCGCGCCGCCGCGGAGGCGGAGGTCGAGCGCTCGCGGAAGCGCTTCATCGAGGCGCAAAGACTGTAGCCCCGGCCCGGGCTCCTGGGATATTTCCCGAACGGCCGGCTGGTTTCTCCCGGCAGGCAGGACCGCGGCCCCTCCGCCGGGGCCGCCCCGTTCATCAGCTGGCGACCGTGCGCCAGCGCTGTCCCGCACGGGCCCAGATAGCGTCGGCACGAGCGCGGATCTGCCCGTGGGCCTGACGGAACGTCTCGCCGCCGAGGTCGGCGAGGCCACCGGAGACGGCGACGGCGGTGCGGGCCGCCGCGGCCGCGCTGTCGTAGCGCCCGGCGGCCGCGTGCAGCGTCATCGCGCGGACGGCCGCCGCGGCCCAGTCCGGCGCGGCGAGCTGGAGGTAGCGCGGGGCCGTGCCGAGCCAGCCCGGGCCGCGGACGCTCACGCCGAGCCGCTCGGCGGCGGCGTCGGCCAGGGTAAGGCCGGCGTCGGTTTCGGCCAGGCCGCCCGCTGTCGCGCCGGTCTTCAGCAGGCAGCGTCCCAGGTGGAAGCGCGCCCGTGCCAGGCCGACGTCGCGCTCCGCCGGGTCCGCCGCGGGCGCCCTCCGGTACATGCGGATGACCTCTCGGAGCAGGCTGATCGCGTCCGCGGTGCTGCCGGCCGCGTCCGCGGCGAGCGCCACCGTGGTGAGCACGTCGATCCGCGGCACCTCGTAGACGGCCGGATCGGCCCGCGCGAGCGCGGCGTAATGCCCGGCGGATTCGGCCAGCAGGGCGATGGCATGCGGCGTGCTGCTGTAACGCGCGTGGTTGCACAGGGCCGCTGCCAGCCCCGCCTGGTGCCGCGCCGCCGGGCGCGGTGCTCCCGCGCAGAGCTCCCGGCTGAGCGAAAGCGCGGTTCCGGAATGCGTCGCGGCCTTCTCGTGGCTGCCCTGAAGCGCGGCCCGGACGGCCTCGCCGAGGTGGAATGCCTGCCGCCGCTCCAGCGTGGCGAGCCGCCACAGCCTGCGCTCTGCTGCCTTGCGCCCTGGCGGCCTGGGGCGGGCCATGAACATGCCGGGGAACCTCTCGACAGTAGCCGTCCTTGCCGGCCCTGCGAAGATCATCGCATAACGCCCTGTAACAGGCAATACACGCACTGAAACTACTTACGGCCATATTTCCCGCTTTGCCGGGATTGCCGGCTACCGGCCGGACGCGCTCAGGCCGCCGTCTCCGGCCATGCCCTGCCTGGCCGCCCGTGCGGCCAGGACGAGGAATCCCGCCGCCCGGTCGAAGGTCTCGCCGATCGTATGGCCCGCGAGGCGTTCCTGGTAGGCCGCGTACCGGCTCATCTCCCATTCCTGCCCGCGCGGCGGCAGGGATTCCACGGCCGGCGCCGGCAGCGACCGCCACGTCCAGGCGGTGATCGGCGCGTCGCCGGTCCCGTCGTCGCTGCGCCGCGGCTGGATGAAGTCGGCGTGATCGGCGTAGTAGCCCATCCGGTTGCGCACGAACCGGAGCCCGCCGAACGTGCCCTCGATGAGCCGCCGCCGCGCGCCGGGCAGCCCGGCCAGGGCGTCTTCGTAGGCGTCGGGGTAATACCTGACGAGAGTGGCGTCGACGATGGTCACCCACCAGACGGCCTCGCCGATCACCGCGAACGCCTGCGGACGGTCGCTGGCCCTGATCTTGCCGAGCCGACCGGTCGTGTCCCGCATCGCGATGATGGCCCAGCCGAGGGGAGTGGCCAGCGGCTGGCCAGCGGCGGCCGCCTGCTCCCAGTTCTCGGCGCCCCACTCCTGCTGGCGCGGGTCCGGCCAGGTCCCGTGCTCGCGGTTCCACGCGACCCGGCAGCGGGCCGAGCAGAACCTGGCGTGCTCGCGCTTGGGTTCGAACGCCGTGCCGCAACGCTCACATGCCCTGGTTTCCGCCATCGTCCCATGTTACGCGTAACAGCCGAAACGGAAAGGATACGGAGCCGAACATCGGCGGAACATCAGGTAGCCGGATTCCCACGGCCGGCGGCCGGGTGGCCCCGCGCACGCCGGGCAGGTAGCCTACGGGCGAAAACCGTGCGGATCCCCCGCGCCCGGCCTCCGCATGCGGGAATACCGTGGGTGCCGGGCACGGAGCATGCCATCCCATGATTCACACTTGGTAATGGCAAGGCACGCAGCAAGGAGGACCGGTGGACAACGCCGAAGGAGTGCTTAGACGGGCGCCGTTGTTCGACGCACTCGACGAGGAGGACGCCCGCGCGCTCCGGCGCCAGATGGCGGAGGTGAAGCTGCACCGTGGCGAGCGCCTCTTCATGGAAGGCGACGACGGAGACGCGCTCTACGTGGTGCTCGACGGCAAGATGAAGCTCACCCGCGCCGCGGCGGATGGCCGGGAGAACCTGCTGAGCGTGATCGGCCCCGGGGAGATGTTCGGCGAGCTCTCCCTGTTCGACCCGCGCCCCCGCACCTCCTCCGCCAGCGCGGTGACCGACGCGCTGCTCGCATCGCTCAAACACGAAGCGCTGATGCCATGGCTGCGGGAGCGGCCGGAGGTGTCACTGCACATGCTCCGCGCGCTCGCGCAGCGGCTGCGCCGGGCGAACGACGTGACCGCCGACCTCGTCTTCACCGACGTTCCCGGCCGGGTCGCGAAGAACCTGCTCGACCTCGCCGACCGCTTCGGCCACCAGGAAGCCGACGGCCTGCACGTGCATCACGATCTCACCCAGGAGGAGCTGGCCCAGCTCGTCGGCGCGTCCCGGGAGACGGTCAACAAGGCGCTGGCGGATTTCGCCGCCCGGGGCTGGCTCCAGATCTCCGCGCGCTCGGTGCTCATCCTCGACGCCGAGCGCCTGCGCAGGCGCGCCCGCTAGCGGCCGTTCAGGTAGTCGAGCTGGGCGCGGACCGACCATTCCGCGGCGCCCCGCACCGCCGGATCGGTGTCCGCGTAGACGATGTCCACGATCTCGGCCGGGGTCCGGGCGCCGGCGGCGAGGGCCGCCCGTATCTGGTCCAGCCGCTCCTTCCGGTGCGCGATGTAATAGTCGAGGACCCCTGCCGGATCATCGAGCAGCGGGCCGTGGCCGGGCAGCAGCACGCTGAGGCCCGCGGTGCCGGCGAGGCTTCTCAGCTCGTCCAGCGTCCGCAGGTAGTCGCCGAGCGACCCGTCCGGTGCGATGACGGTGGTGCCGCGGCCAAGCACGGTATCGCCGGTCAGCAGCGCGCCGTCGGCCTCCAGGAGCAGGCTGAGCGAGTCACCGGAATGTCCGGGGGTGGCCACCACCCGCAGCTCACAGCCGGCGGCGGTGATGACGTCGCCGTCGGAGAAGCCCTCGCTGCCGAGCCGCAGCGCCGGATCGAGCGCCCCCACGGGCGCGCCGCTCATCGCGGCGAACCTCGCCGCCCCCGCCGAGTGGTCGGGGTGCCCGTGGGTAAGCACGATCTGCGCGACCCGCCGGGCTCCCCCGGCCCGCGCCGCGTCCAGCACCCGGCGCAGGTGGTGCTCGTCATCGGGACCGGGGTCGACTACCACCGCGGCGGCCCCTCCCGGCTCGGCTACGACCCAGGTGTTGGTGCCGTCCAGCGTCGTGGGCGAGGGATTGTTCGCCAGCACGCAGCGGGCCCGCCGCGTGCCCGAGCCGTCGATGCTCATGGCGGGGCTCCTTTACTGCCTGTTATCACCTGTCGGCGCGACCAGCCGGGTCACAGCGGGTAGCCGACCTCATCGGGGATGAGCAGCCAGGGCTGGCCGTCCTCGACCACCAGCCGGGGCATGACCGGCGTGATCGTGCGGCGGCTGCCCAGGATCTGCGCGACGCCGCCGCGGGCGGCGAACTCGTTCAGCGTCGTCGCCGTCGGCGGCAGCAGCGTCATCGACCCGGCACGCGCGGCCCCGAGCGCGGCTTCGGGCCGCACCCACGCGGTCAGGTCCGCCTCGGCGTGATGGCCGACGGCGCGCTGTCCCGGCGGGAGCGCGGCGGCGAAGAAGCGCGCGTCGAAGCGTCTCGGCTCGGCTTCCGGCGTTATCCACCGGGCCCACGGCGTCAGCAGGCCGGCCAGGAGCACCAGCCCGTGCCTGGAGAGCAGTTCGGCGAACGTGATGGCGCCCGAGGAGAGGGCGGCACGGTCCTCGTCCCACCATGAGCCGGGCACCACGGGCGAGCCGTCGGGCTTGCCGGCCAAGAGCACGCCGGCCTCCTCGAACGTCTCGCGCACCGCGGCGCAGACCAGGGCGCGGGCGCAGCCGGGCGAGCACCCGAGCCGCTCGCCGAACTCCGCGGGATCAGGCCCTGACCAGGCGATCCGCGGGTCCCCATCGGCGGAGTCCACCGATCCGCCGGGGAAGACGTAGGCGCCGGGCGCGAACGCCATCGCCGCGGGACGCCGCAGCATGAGCACCTCGACGGCATCGGCGGGCTGGCCGGGCGCCGGCCTGAGCACCATGACGGTCGCCGCGTCCCGCGGCACCGCCGGGACGAGCCCGCCGTCCGCGATGGCGGCTACCCGCTCTGCCAGCCGCTGGTCGAACCAGCCGAGCTGTATCCTCACGCGACCTCGACGATCATTTCCACCTCTACCGGGGAGTCGAGCGGCAGGACCGCCATCCCGACCGCGCTCCGGGCATGCCGCCCCGCTTCGCCGAGCACCTCGATCAGGAACTCGCTCGCCCCGTTGATGACCTGGGCCTGCCCGGTGAACCCCGGCGCGCTGGCGACGAAGCCCGTCACCTTGACCACCCGCGCGATCGCGTCGAGGCCGCCGGCCGCCTCGGCCGCGGCGGCGAGGGCGTTCAGCGCGCACACGCGGGCCAGCGAAGCCGCCTCCTCGGGGGTGACCGAGTCGCCCACCTTGCCGGTGGCGCGCAGCTTCCCGTCCACCGTGGGCAGCTGGCCGGATGTGTAGACGTAGTTCCCGGTGCGGACCGCGGGCACGTACGCGGCCACCGGAGCGGCCACCGGAGGCAGCGTCAGCCCGAGCGCGGCAAGGCGCTCGGCCGCGGTCGTCACGATTTCTCCCGCTTCATGTAGGCGATGAGCTGCTCGGCGTTCGGGCCGGGCACCACGGCGACCAGCTCCCATCCCTCGTCGCCCCAGTTGTCCAGGATCTGCTTGGTCGCATGCACCAGCAATGGCACGGTCACGTACTCCCATTTCCGCATGGGAGAACACTAACGCCCGGCGGCCCTGACCTCCTTGCCAGGCAGGCTTTCACCGTCCCCGGCGCCCCCGCCGGCGGGGAGCTCGGGCGCGCTGTCGGAGGCGACGCCCACCTCGGGCAGCGGCGGCACCTCGGCCTCGCCGAGCCCGGGGGCCCCCGCCTTCGCGATCGCCGCCTCGGCCTGCGCGACCTCCGCGTCACCGCGATCCTCCGGCTCATCCGCCGGGCCAGAGTCAGCCGGGGCCGCTTCGGACCGCGCGGGTGCCATCTTCTCGAAGAAGCGCAGCAGCTCCACCGGGACCGGCATGACCAGCGTGCTGTTCTTCTCGCCCGCGACCTCGACCACGGTCTGGAGCAGCCGGAGCTGGAGCGCGGCCGGATCGCGCGCCATCACGTTCGCCGCGGCGGCGAGGCGCTTGGACGCCTGGTACTCGCCGTCCGCGGTGATGATCCGGGCGCGGCGTTCCCGCTCCGCCTCGGCCTGCCGGGACATGGAGCGCTTCATGCCCTCGGGCAGCGACACGTCCTTGATCTCGACGCGCTCCACCCGGACGCCCCAGGGCCCCTCGGTCGGCTCATCGATGATGCGGCGCAGTTCCCTGTTCACCGTCTCCCGCTCCGCGAGCAGCTGGTCCATTTCGGACTGGCCGATGATGGACCGCAGCGAGGTCTGGGCCTGCTGCGAGATGGCGAACATGTAGTTCTGCACGTTCACCGTGGCCTTGATCGGGTCGACGACCCGGAAGTACACCACGGCATCCACCCGGACGGACACGTTGTCCCTGGTGATGCCCTCCTGGGCGGGCACGGCCATCGCGACGATCTGCATGTTGACCTTCTGCATGCGGTCGCCGACCGGCCGCAGAAAGGTCAGGCCGGGGCCTCGCACCTCGGGGAGCACGCGCCCGAAACGGTAGACGATGCCCTTTTCGTACTGCTGGACGACCCGGATCGACCGGCCCGCGGCGATCAGCCCGGCCACCACCAGGATTATGAGTACAACGATAAGAGCCGCCACCTGGAATCGCCTCCTCTTGCAACCGCAGGGGCTTAGCCTCAGCCTAGCCCGCGGCATCCGCCATCGCCGCCAGGAAGGGCCGGCGCTGACCGCGCACGGCCCTCTCAGCATCGGCCGGGCGGGCGCGGCATCCCGGAAAGCGCGCCCGGCGGGAGTCAGCCGGTCCCGTTCGGATGATTAATTTTCAAGCACCCAGGCCGGAGAATGGCCCGGACCAGCGCGGACCGGCACGATCCGGTCACCGCGCGGCGATAGCCTCCGTTAGAGCGCCTGTCCACGGGGCGCGGCACGGAACGGACCGATCAGGGACAGACGGCATGACGGCGAGGGACACCGACTGGGAGGGCGTGCGGCTGCACGTCGTGACGGGCAAAGGGGGCACCGGCAAGACAACCGTCGCCGCCGCGCTGGCACTCGCCCTGGCGCACGGCGGCCGGAAGGTGCTGCTGATCGAGGCGGAGGGCCGGCAGGGCATCGCCCGGCTCTTCGACCGGCCCCCGCTGCCGTACGAGGAACGCAGGATAGCCATCGGCCTGGGAGAAGCCAGCGACGGGCGCGACCCCGGCGGCGACGTGTACGCGCTGGCGATCGACCCGGAGGGCGCGCTCCTGGACTACCTGAAGATGTTCTACAACATGCGCAGCGCCGGGGTCGCGCTGACCAAGCTCGGCCTGGTGGACTTCGCCACGACGATCGCCCCCGGCCTGGCCGACGTGCTGGTGACCGGGAAGGCGACCGAGGCGGCGCGGCGCAGGCGGCCCGGCGGCGGCTACGTCTACGACAGCGTGGTGCTCGACGCGCCGCCCACCGGGCGGGTGGGCCGCTTCCTCAACGTCACGGCCGAAGTGTCCGGCCTGGCGAAGGTCGGCCCGATCAGGGCCCACGCCGACACGGTGGCGAACGTGATCAAGTCGCCGCAGACAGCCGTCCACTTCGTCTCCACCTTGGAGGAGATGCCAGTGCAGGAAACCCTCGACGGGATCGCGGAGCTTCGGGGGATAGCGGGCATGCAGGTCGGCGGGATCGTGATCAACATGGCACGGCCCGCGGTGCTCAGCCGGGAGGAGCTGAAGGTCGCGCCCGACGTGCCCGGCATGGCGAGGGCGCTGGCGGCCGCCGGCCTGCACAGCACGGACATGCTCGCCGCGGCGCTCGCGGAGGAGCTGGCCGAGCACGCCAGGCACGTCGAACTCCAGGACCGCGAGCGCGCCGAGCTCGAGGCGGCCGGCCAGCCCATCTACGAGCTGCCGATGATCGCCGAGGGAATCGACCTGGCCGCCCTGCACCGGCTGGCCGCCGAGCTCCGAGACCAGGGAGCAGCGTGACCGTGAACCCGCGACTCGACATGGACCGGATCATCGACGACCGCCGCACCAGGATCATCGTCTGCTGCGGGTCCGGCGGCGTCGGGAAGACCACCGCCGCGGCGGCGATCGGCCTGCGGGCAGCCGAGCGCGGCAGGCAGGTCTGCGTGCTCACCGTCGACCCCGCCCGCCGCCTGGCCCAGGCGATGGGGCTTACCTCACTGGACAACACGCCGCGCCTGGTCGAGGGCGTCTTCGACGCGGCCGGCGGCAGCCTGCACGCGATGATGCTAGACATGAAGCGGACGTTCGACGAGGTCGTCGAGGCCCACGCCGATCCGGCGCGGGCGGCGCAGATCCTGGCCAACCCGTTCTACCAGTCGCTGTCGTCCAGCTTCGCCGGCACGCAGGAGTACATGGCGATGGAGAAGCTCGGCCAGCTGCGGCGCTCGGACGAATGGGACCTGATCGTCGTGGACACCCCGCCGAGCCGCAGCGCGCTCGACTTCCTCGACGCCCCCGAGCGGCTCGGCAGGTTCCTGGACGGACGCCTGATCCGGGTGCTGGCCAGCCCGGTCAGGGCGGGCCGGCCGTTCACCAAGGTCCTGAACGCGGGGCTGACGGTGATGACCGGCGCGCTGACGAAACTGCTCGGCGCCCAGGTGCTGCGCGACGCGCAGACGTTCATCACGGCCTTCGACACGATGTTCGGCGGCTTCCGTGAGCGCGCGGAGGCAACCTACCGGCTGTTGCAGGCACCGGGGACGTCGTTCCTGGTCGTCGCGGCCCCCGAACCAGACGCGCTGCGTGAGGCGTCGTACTTCGTGGAACGCCTCGACGAGGAGCGGATGCCGCTGGCCGGCCTGATCCTCAACCGGGTGCACTCCTCGCCCGGGACCAAGCTGAGCGCCGCGCGCTCGCTGGCCGCCGCGGAGACGCTCGAGGGGATGACGGGGGACTACGCCGTGGCGGCGGCAGCGCTGCGGCTGCACGCCGAGCGCATGAACCTCGGCGAGCGGGAGCGGCGGGTGTCCGGCGCGTTCATGTCCGCGCACCCGGCCGTTCCCGTCGCCGAGATCATGGCCTTGCCGACCGATGTGCATGACCTCGCCGGGCTGCGCCGCATCGGCGAGTCACTCGCACTGGCCGGCTGACCGCTGACTGACATCGAGGCCGCCGCCGGAAGGCGGGAGCACTAGCGGGAATCCGCCGGCATCGTTGCCGGCGGGACGGCGAAGGTCAGCTGGCGACCAGCTCGTCCACGCTCTGGCGCTCGTAGCGGTCACGGGCCCGCTCGAGCAGTTCGCGCCACGACGTGACGTCGGGCCTGCGGCGGAGAAGCGCGCGCCGCTCGCGTTCGGTCATTCCGCCCCAGACGCCGAACTCGATGCCGTTGTCGAGTGCGTCCGCAAGGCACTCAGTGCGCACCGGGCAGCCCCGGCAGATGAGCTTGGCGCGGTTCTGGGCGGCACCCTGGACAAACAGTTCGTCAGGGTCGGTTCCCTTGCATGCGGCGCGTGTGGTCCAGTCGGTGATCCACATGTGCCCAACTCCTCTTGATCGCCGGGCACGCGTGCGCCCGGACGGTCTGCGTTGACGGATTACTCACCGTGACGGGTGTGCGGCCATCCGGTCACGGTTATCTGTTCGTGACAATGCAACTTACGGAAGTTTGGCCATAGCTGCCAAGACCCCGGCATGGCCATTTCACAGATAGTCCTCATGGGCTATATACAGCCCCGCGCCTAGTCACGGTCCGATTGCGAACAGGCCCCTTGCGTGACGAAAGTGGCAGCATGTGGCCATAGGCCCGCGCATGGTGGCAGTAGTACCGTGCGTGCGCGCGTACGCTATGTCCCGTGCAGCTCTTGGACTGGACGGCCAGCAAGACGAGCGCGCTCGGGCGACTGCTCCTGATCTCGGGGCTGGGCGGCGTCCTCGCGGCCGCGATGGTGCTGCCCGTGGTGGCGGCGACCGGCATTCTGGTGCGGAATACCTCCGACAAATTCACCACGCTGTCGCTGAACACATCCAGCCTGCCGCAGCGGTCGGAGATTTTCGACCGCCAGGGGCACCTGATCACGTACGTGTTCGGCGTGGACCTCGGGCCGGGGATGACGTACACCGGCATCGACCGGCAGCCGGTGGCCTACAGCCAGATCTCGCCGAACATGACCAAGGCGATTGTGGCGATCGAGGACGACCGCTACTGGACGCACGGCGCGATCGACATCAAGGGGACACTCCGGGCGCTGGTCAACGACCTGCGCCACCAGCCGGTCCAGGGCGGATCGTCGATCGCGCAGCAGTACGTGAAGGGCGTCCTCGTCCTGCAGGGGCTCGGCAACCCCGCGGCCGAGCAGGCCGCCATCGCCGACAACCTGAACCGGAAGCTGAACGAGCTGCGGATGGCCGTGGACATCGAGCACACGATGTCCAAGCAGGACATCCTGGCCGGCTACCTGAACGACGCCTACTTCGGGAACGGCGCATGGGGCGTCGAGGCGGCGGCGGAGACCTACTTCGGCACCACCGCGGCGAAGCTGAGCCTGGTCCAGGCGGCCACCCTGGCCGGCATCGTGGAAAACCCGTCGGAGTACGACCCGATGGTCAACCCGGCCATGTCGCTGGAGCGGCGCAACACCGTGCTCGCCCGGATGATGCAGACCAAGGTGCTGTCCCCCGCGGACGAGGCCGCGGCGCTGAAGCAGAAGCTGGTGCTGCACCCGGGCGCCGTGCAGAACGGCTGCGGCGCGGACATCGCGGGCGATGACGCCTTCTTCTGCGACTACGTGATCCACACCATCTTGCTGGACAAGACGTTCGGCGCGACCACGGAGGATCGCGCCAGGCTGCTCGCCACCGGCGGCCTGCGGATCTACACCACGCTCGACGCGAAGGACCAGAGCGCGGCGACCCGGGCCGTCAACTACGTCGTCCCGGAAAACTCGAACTACTACAACCCCGGGCATAACGTCGACACGGAAGCTCTCATCCAGCCGGGCACCGGCAAGGTGCTGGCCATCGCGGAAGACCAGCCGTACGGCACGGGCAAGGGCCAGACCGAAGTGGACTACGCCGTGAACAGCCAGTACGGCGGCAGCGGAGGCGTGCAGACCGGGTCGTCGTCCAAGCTGTTCACCCTCATCACCGCGCTGGAGCAGGGCGTTCCCTTCGGGTTCACGGAAACCGTCCCCTACTCGACGACGGTGACCGGCTACACAGACTGCGCCGGGCAGCCGGCCGGCTACGACCCGAACGCGGGGGCCGGCGCGTGGCAGGTCGTCAACGCGTCGCCCGGCGACAAGGGCACGTTCTCGCTCTACACGGGGACCACGGCCTCGATCAACACCTTCTACGCCGAACTCGAGAAGAAGGTCGGGCTCTGCAACGTCGTGCACACCGCGATGAAGCTCGGCATGACGTGGGCAGACGGTACGCCGCTGACCGACAAGGACCGCACGCCGCTCGGCACGCTGCCGTCCGCCGACAACACCCCGTCGTTCACGCTGGGCGCGGTCAACGTGTCGCCGTTGTCGATGGCGGCGGCGTACGCGACGGTGGCATCGGGCGGCATCTACTGCAAGCCGGTCGCGATCAGCAAGGTCATCGACGCCAGCGGCCGTTCCCTGCCGGTCCCCTCGGCTGGCTGCCACCGGGTGCTGTCCAGCGAAGTCGCCAACGCGGTGAACTACATCTTGCAGGGAGTGCTGACCTTCCCGGGCGCCACGGCAGTGAACCTCGGCCCCATTCCCGGCTACCAGACGGCCGGGAAGACCGGTACCTCCAACGTGACCAACGGCTTCGGCACCCCGTACGCCGCGTTCGCCGGCTACACGACGAACCTGGCCAGCTTCACCTCGGTGTTCAACCCGATCTCGCCGACCGTTAAGTACACGATGGGCGGCATGAGAAGCTGCTACCGGCTAGAGTCCGGCGGCCTGGACTGCCCGGGCGAGATGTACGGCGCGAACGCCCCGGGCTCCACCTGGCATATGACGTTCGACCACGCCAACCTCGGCCGCGCCCGGGCCTTCGGGCAGGTGCCCGCGGACAGCGAGCTGTACAGCATGGGCAACGGCCAGAACGTCGCCCAGAACCCGCCGAAGAAGGGCGGCCACGGGGGCGGCAACGGAGCTAACGGAGGCAACGGAGGCAACGGCCCCGGGGGAGGCGGCAACGGGGGCGTCGGCCCCGGGGCCGGCGGCGTCGGACCCGGGGCCGGCGGCGGGCCCCCGGGCCGCGGACGCGGCTGACCCGCCGGCCCCCATGGCGCCGCGCCCTGGCCGGCGGAGAGGCTCAGCCCGCGCCGGGAGAGCGTCAGCCCGCGCCGGGAGCGTCAGCCCGCGCCGGTAAGCTGCCGGCGGACTTCGGCGGCTACGCGGGCGCCGTCGGCGCGGCCGGCCACCCGCGGTGTCACGACCTTCATGACCTTGCCCATGCCCGGCATGCCGGCAGCGCCGGTCTCGGCGATCGCCGCCGACACGATCGTGGCCAGTTCCTCGTCGGCAAGCTGCGCCGGGAGGTAGCCGGCCAGCACCTCGCCCTCCGCCCGCTCGGCCGCCGCCTGATCGGCGCGGCCGGCCGACTCGAACGCGTCGGCTGCCTCCCGCCGCTTCTTCGCCTCGCGGGTCAGCACCCGCACGATCTCATCGTCCGACAGTTCCCGCGCCGTGTCGCCGGACACCTCCTCGTTCGTGATAGAGGTGAGCGCCATCCGCAACGCGCGCAGCCGCACCTGGTCCCGCGCGCGCATCGCCGCGTTGAGATCCGTACGGAGCCGTTCCTTGAGTCCGTTCACGCCTCTATCCTGCCCGACGCGGGGGCTGCCCCGCCCGGCACGGGGGCTGCCCCGCCCGGCACGGCCGCTATCCCGCCCGGCATGGGGGCTAGCGCACCGGCGGATACATGGCACCATGGGTAGGTGCGAGCACGAGCCTTCATACCCATCGGGGCCGCCGCCGGCGTCGCGGCAGTCGGCTACGCCACGGTCATCGAGCGCAACTGGTTTGTGCTCCGGGAGCAAGAGGTACCGGTCCTGCCGCCGGGTAAGGCTCCGCTGCGAGTGCTGCACATCTCCGACACGCACCTGACGCCCGGCCGGCACCGTCTCATGTCCTTCATCAGGTCACTGGCCGCCGTGGAACCGGACCTGGTGGTGAACACGGGCGACTCCATAGCCTCCCCGGCGGCCGTCCGCCCCCTTCTCGAGTCCCTCGGACCGCTGCTTGACCGGCCCGGGGTGTTCGTCTACGGGTCGAACGACCTCTTTTCCCCCAGGCCCAGGAACCCCGCGCGCTACCTGTGGCGGACCAGCGCCGGCGAGCACGGGACGAAGGAGCCCGACCTGCCCTGGGAGAAGCTGGGCGAGGAACTGTCCGCGGCAGGCTGGCTGGACCTCAACAACCGGCGCGGCCGGCTGAGGGCCGGCGGCCTGGAGATCGCGTTCGCCGGCGTGCACGACCCGCACCACCGCCGGGACCGGTACGACCTGGTGGCCGGCGAGGCAGATCCCACCGCGGACCTGCGCGTCGGCGTGCTGCACTCGCCGGAGCCCCGGGTGCTGGACCGGTTCGCCGCCGACGGCTACGAGCTGGTGCTGGCCGGCCATACGCACGGCGGCCAGCTGTGCGTACCCGGATTCGGCGCGCTGGTGACGAACTGCGGCATCGACCGGGCGCGGGCGCGGGGGCTGAGCATGCATCCGCAAGCGGCCCCGGCCGACGGGAAAACCGCGTGGCTGCACGTTTCCGGCGGGCTCGGCACGTCGCCGTGGGCGCCGGCCAGGTTCGCCTGCCGCCCGGAGGCGACCCTCCTCACCCTGGTTCCGCGCCCGTCCTGAGCGGAACGGCCGGACCGCGGTGCGCCAGCGTGCGCATCGCGGTCCGGTTATCCGCTAGACTGTCGGAGGTCCGCCGGGAAGCACCGCGGATTGCGGTTCGCGACTGGTGCATGGCGGCGGGGTGTAGCGCAGCTTGGCAGCGCGCTTCGTTCGGGACGAAGAGGCCGCCGGGTCAAATCCGGCCACCCCGACCAGGTCAGAGGCCGGCTCCGATCAACGGAGCTGGCCGGTCTCGGGGCTGCGGGGACCGCGACCAGCGAGGGCCGCGGCGATGAGGCAGTCCCGCCTGCCGGGCCGGACGCCGGGCTCAGGCAGGCATTCGCCTTCGACTACACCCGCGCCTTCGACTACACCCGCCGCCTCCCGTAACCTGCCCGGCGCGGCCCGGCCGCCAGGGGCGCCCAGCGCGCGGCAAGCCACCGTATATCACGCTGCGTACACAATTTGCCACATATAAGGCTAATACGGCAAAGAAATAGTCAAGTCCGTACTCCTGGGTAAACGATCATGCGTCCCTCTTAGGAGGGAATGAGGCAGCCAGCGAAACGCGCAGGGGCGTTCCGTATCGCGTAGCCCCGGAGCCGGATCCGGAAAGGAGATGGACACAGGGATGGGCCGTGCGCTTGGCGCTAGCTACACGGGCATCTCGGTGATGTTCGGCATAGGTTTCCTCACCCTGTGGCTCACGCTAGCGGGCTACAGCATCAGGAGCCTTTCCGCCAGGGCGATCCTTGCCGTCACCGGCTACCTGCGCCCGCGCCCGGATCCGTGGATGGAGGACGCGCTGCGCGCCGCCTTCGCGGAGTTCGACCGCGAGCTGGCCCTGATCCTGAAAGACAGCGGCAGTCCGCTGCGGACGGCCACGGATCAGGCGGGTACGGCCCGCGGCCGCCCCCTCGGAGCCGTTCCCTGGTCCCTGGAGCCGCCCGCGTCCGGCACCCGGTGACGCGCCGGGCTGGCAGGCGGTCCCCCATCCCCGTTTCCGCGCCCGATGATCCCGAACGGACCCGGCTGACTCCCGGAGCCGCATCCGGCTCGCGGCAGGCTGACAGCCGGCCGGGCGGAGCTAGCCGGCGGTGATGGACCCCCGGACGCTGGAGCGCCCGCCGAGCAGCCCGGTGCGCAGCGTGGGTGCGGGCACCGGCACCGGAGTGGCCGCCGGGCCGAGCTTGCCGCCGCGCTTCTTCGGATCCGCGGCGAGCCGGAGCGCCAGCGCCGGGCACATGTCAACCGCCTGCTGCGCGTCCCGCTCCAGCCACGGCGGCACCGGGATCGGCATGATGACCGGGTAACCGTTCTTGTCCAGGTGGATGAGCTCGGGCACCAGGTGCGCGCACAGGCCGTGCCCCTCGCACCGCACCCAGTCCACTATGAGCTGCTTGGCGTCCGCGGTCTCGGGGCCATCGGGGAGGGGCAGGATGCCCCGGACCGGCCGGCCGCAAGAGGAATGGAAGACGTGCGCCGCGAGGTCTTCAGTGAACACCTCGAGCGCGGACAGCACGAAGCGCGTCGTGCCGTCCGGGTGCGAGCAGGCCCCGCGCCCGTTCACCATGGCCGCCGCGCGGCGGGCCGTGTCGAGCGCCTCGATCCCGCCCGACCCGTCGACGATAGCCGCCAGCGCACGCGCGATGGAGGGCAGGCCGAGCTTGCAGGGCCCGCACTGGCCAGCCGACTCGCCCGCCAGGTAGTTCGCGATCCGGGAGACTTCGCCGAGCGGGCAGGTTCCGTCGCCGAGCGGCAGGACGATCCCCGAGCCGAAGGTGCCGCCCGCCGCGGCGAGCCCTTCCCTGCCGACCGGAACCTGGTAGGCGGCCTCGGCGTCCAGCCACATGCCGTGGTAGCCGCCGACCAGCACGCCGTCTCCGGCGGGCGCCTGGCAGATGTCAAGGACCGCGCCGAGCGGAACACCGGTGGGACACTCCACCACGGCCGGGTGCTTGGCGGACCCGCTGACGCTGAGCAGCACCGTGCCCGGCTCCTCGGGCACGCCGACCGAGGCGAACCTGGCCGGCCCGAGCAGCGCCAGCACCGACACCTGCGCGAACGTGGACGCGTTCGAGAGCAGCGTGGGCAGGTCGTCCACACCCCGCTCCGCGGCCAGCGTCTTGCGGCCCGGCGGAAGCGGCTTCTTGCCGTTGATGCCGCGGATCAGGGCGCCCGACTCCCCGGAGATGAATCGCTCCGGCAGCTGAACGACCCGGACCATCTTGCGCAGGCCCGGCTCGGCGGCGATCGCCGCCTCGATCGACCGGTTGGCGAGCTCGTTGCTCGTGACGCCGATGATGATCTCCTCGGCCTCGATCGCCTCGGCGACCAGCGCGGCGCCGCTCAGGATCAGGTACGGCGACCTGATCATGAGCATCTTGTCCTTGAACGAGCCGGGCTCGCCTTCGGTGGCGTTGACCACCACGATCGTCGGCTGGCCGGTCTTCTTCGCGGCGTCGACGACGGCCTGGAGCTTGCGCGCGAACGGGAAGGCGGCACCGCCCTGGCCACGGAGGTCAACCTGGGACGCCGTCGCGATCAGCTCGTCCGCCGACATCCGCGGCAACGGCCCGAAGATCTCGGTGTGCGCCTGGAGGTCCAGCCGGGTCATCCGGTCCAGCCCGGCGGTCATCCGGGCAGCGCCGATCCGCATGATCGTCGGCACGTCGAGTTCAGCGGGGGAACTCGGGTTCATCGCAGGTTGTCACCACCAGGGTATGGGTTGCGAGGACCGCGGTAGCCGGGCATGCCTGGCCCCGGCTCGCGGTACCTGAGGCTTGGATCCGGCTCGGGCGCGCCACCGTCCCACGGCGGCATGCCGTAGTTCCAGGTGACGGCCCCGCCTGTCAGGTCGCTCCAATCGGCTGCGTCATCCCACATGGTCGCGGATGGCTGCGCCCGCCCGCGGGAATTCCGGCCAGCGCCCGGCGGGGCGTCACCGCGCCTATCCGGCGGCGCGGAACCCCCCTGCCGCGGCTGCGGCCCGGTGGCCGCCCGCGGCATGGGCCCCGTCCCCGCCCGCGGCATGGGCCCGGTGGCCGCCCGCGGCATGGGCCCGGTCCCCGCCCGCGGCATGGGGCCGCTGCCCCGCCCCGGCGCGGGAACGCCACCAGCCTGCGGCATGCCGCCCGTCTGGCCCGGACGCCCCGTCTGCCCCAGCCGCGGCTGCGGCCCGGTCCCCGCACGCGGCATGGGCCCCGTCCCGGCCCGCGGCTGCGGCCCGGTGACCGCCCGCGGCATGGGCCCGGTGGCGGTGCTCCGCGGCGCGCCCACATAGCGGGGCGGCCCCACATATCCCGGCTCGTACATGGGCTGGCGTCCGTCGTCCCCGTACGGCGCGGACCCGGCAGGGATCGCGGCGAGGGCGGGGGCCGGCCCTGTGGCCGGGCCGGCGTTCCAGCCGCCGGCCGGAGCCGGCAGCATCGCCTGGGGGCCGGACGGCGCCGATACCGCCGTCGCCGCCGACACCGCGGCGCGGGCCGCGCCCAGCCGGGCGAACATGGACGCAGCGCGCATCGGGGCGGAGCCGGACCCCGCCGACTCCGCCACCGGCGGGCCGCTCAGGTTCTCCTTGGGACGCAGCGAGTTGGCCAGGATCCGCACCGCGAGCCCGACCGCGACGAGGGCCACGACGAACCCGTAGCTCCAGTCCACGTAGGGCTTGCCGGGGCGGCCGCCGAGCAGCCCGTGCCACACGCCGAAAACGAACGCCACATAGGACGTGTAGTGAATCGCCCGCCAGCGCCACGCCTTGCCGTGCGAGGTGAACCGCTTCCGGAGAATGCCCGTTATCACGAGCAGCAGGATGAGATCGGAGGCAATCGTCCCCAGCCCGATGTAAAAGGTCTTGAACGGCGAGAGGAACGGCACGAACGCGTCAATCACGTGGGAGCGCTGGGCGAGAATCTCGGTGACGATGTGGATGACAAGGAACGCCAGGGCCCCGAAGGAGGCGGCGCGGTGCGCCGACTGCACAAAGATCCGGTGGCCGGGGTTCAGGATCATCCGGTCGGTCGCGACGAGCCCCAGCCCCACGGACGCGCACAGCGCGATCAGCGCGAAGACGCCCGCGTAGTAGAGCATGAAGTGCTGGGTAGCCGCGTCGACGACGTGGCCGATACGGGTCAGCGCCAAGAACGCGATGATGACGGCGATGCCGCTGATCGCGATGCCGTAGACCTTCCTCGCGTGCTCGGCGGGTACTATCCCGCCAGAGGCCGGGCGAGCGCTCTCACGGCCGCGGGGACGGCTGCGAGTCGTTGCCACGCGGTTACCTCCTCGACAGTCGCTGCATGCACGTCTGCAATGCGTAACTCCGGCGCGTGCCCGCCACCGCGTCGGCTATCCGCCTCTCAGGTTGTCCGACTATATCAGCGCCGATAACCGTTTGGACACGAAATGGTATATGTCACGGACAGGCACTGGATATGGTCGATTTCAACGCGTGACGGGCTATGCACCGGGCACGGACCCCCGCGCGACGGCATGCCCTTTATACCGCGAGCGGCGATGCGATGCGTGTCGAATTAGCAGCGGCAAAGCTTACGACTTTGAAAACCGGACACGCCTTGCGAAAGTAGCATATAGCTCCGCCGGCGGCCGCGCGGGCCGTCAGGAGAACTCGGCCGCCACCAGCTCGGCGATCTGGGCGGTGTTGAGGGCGGCGCCCTTGCGCAGGTTGTCGCCGCAGACGAAGAAGTCGATGGCGTTCGGGTCGTCAAGCGACTCGCGGACCCGGCCCACCCAGGTCGGGTCGGTGCCGACCACATCGGCGGGGGTCGGGAAGTCTCCCCGCTCCGGCTCGTCGCACAGCACGACGCCCGGCGCGGCGCGCAGCGTCTCCCACGCGGCCTCCCGGCCGACGTGCCGCGAGAAGCGGGCGTGCACCGCAACCGAGTGGGTGGTCACGACCGGCACCCGGACGCAGGTCGCGTTGACGCGCAGCGACGGCAGGCCCAGGATCTTCCGCGATTCGTTGCGGACCTTGAGCTCTTCTGACGACCAGCCGTCGTCCTTCAGCGAGCCGGCCCACGGCACGACGTTCAGCGCCAGCGGTGCCGGGAACGGGCCGAGGTCGCCGACCACACCGCGCAGGTCGCCCGCTCGCTGGCCGAGCGACCTGGTGCCCGACACCTTGTCCAGCTGCGCGTAGAGCGTGTCGATGCCAGCCTGCCCGGCGCCGGACGCCGCCTGGTAGGAGGCGACGACCAGCTCCTCCAGGCCGAACTCCCGGTGCAGCGCGCCCACCGCGACGATCAGCGACAGCGTGGTGCAGTTCGGGTTCGCGATGATGCCCTTGGGCCGCCTGGCCGCGTCGTCCGGGTTGACCTCGGGCACGACCAGCGGCACGTCCGGGTCCATCCGGAAGGCCCCGGAGTTGTCGACCGCGACCGCCCCGTGCGCCGCCGCGACGGGCACCCAGGCCGCGGACACCTCGTCGGGCACGTCGAACATGGCCACGTCCACGCCGTCGAAGACGTCCGCTGACAGCGCGACGACCTCGGTTTCCCTGCCGCGCACCGTCAGGCGGCGCCCGGCGGACCGCGGTGAGGCGATCAGCCGGATCTCTCCCCAGACGTCCTCCCGGGTGGAGAGCAGGTCGAGCATGACGCTGCCGACCGCGCCGGTGGCGCCGACCACGGCGAGGGTGGGACGAGAGCTCATCGCCCGGTCCCCCCGTACACGACGGCCTCGACCTCGTCCGCCTCCAGGTCGAACGCCTTGTGCGTCGCGTTGACCGCGGTATCCACGTCGTTCTGGCTGACCACGACCGAGATCCGGATCTCCGAGGTGGAGATCATGCCGATGTTCACGCCCGCCTCGGCCAGCGCGCCGAAGAACTTCGCGCTCACGCCCGGGTGCGAGCGCATGCCCGCGCCGATCAGCGAGACCTTCCCGATCCGGTCGTCGTACAGCAGCTCCTGGAAGCCGACCTTGTCCTGGGCCGCGCGCAGCAGCTCGAGCGCCTTCTGCCCGTCGCTGCCCGGCAGCGTGAACGAGATGTCGGTGCGGCCGGTGGCGATCGCGGACACGTTCTGCACGATCATGTCGATGTTGATGCCGGCCTCGGCGATGATCCCGAAGATCCGGGCCGCCTCGCCCACCCGGTCCGGCACGCCCACCACGGTGATCTTCGCCTCGCTCCGGTCGTGCGCGACTCCGGAGATTATGGCCTGCTCCATCCCGGCTTCCTCCGCCTCGTCGTTGCCGCTGTGCCCGATGACCCACGTCCCGGGGCGGTCGCTGAACGAGGACCGGACATGGATCGGCAATCCGTACCGCCGCGCGTACTCGACGCACCGGGGCATCAGCACCTTCGCGCCGCACGCGGCCATCTCAAGCATTTCCTCGTAGCTGATCCGCGGTATCCGGCGCGCCCCGGGCACCACCCGCGGGTCCTCGGTGAAAACGCCGTCCACGTCGGTGTAGATCTCGCACACGTCCGCGCGCAGCGCGGCGGCGAGCGCCACCGCCGTGGTGTCCGAGCCGCCGCGGCCGAGCGTGGTGATGTCCTTGGTGGTCTGCGAGACGCCCTGGAAGCCGGCCACGATCGGGATGGCCCCCTCCGCCAGCGCGGTGGTGATCCGGCCCGGTGTGACGTCGATGATCCGTGCCCGGCCATGCACCGCGTCGGTGATCACGCCGGCCTGCGACCCGGTGAACGAGCGCGCTTCCATGCCCAGGGCGGCGATCGCCATCGCCAGCAGCGCCATCGAGATGCGCTCGCCCGCGGTCAGCAGCATGTCGAGTTCGCGGGCCGGGGGCTGCGGGCTGACCTGCTTGGCCAGGTCGATCAGCTCGTCGGTCGTGTCGCCCATCGCGGATACGACCACGACTACCTGGTCACCGGCTTTGCGCGTGGCTACGATGCGCTGCGCTACGCGCTTGATGCCCTCCGCGTCGGCTACCGAGGAACCACCGTATTTCTGCACGACAAGGGCCACCGACGCGCCGCTCCTCCCGGTCTTTCCCGCGGACGACGCTTGAGTGTATCCGCGCGCCGCCCGGTCCCCCAAGTTTTTATCACCGGCAGGTTACGAGGCCGTTGTCACACGTCGAGGAGCCGGCGGCCCT
Source organism: Trebonia sp. (assembly GCA_035294225.1). Taxonomy (GTDB): domain Bacteria; phylum Actinomycetota; class Actinomycetes; order Streptosporangiales; family Streptosporangiaceae; genus Trebonia. The sequence goes on along the minus strand of DATGLH010000025.1, from coordinate 21,177 downwards.
CGAAGGCACGGCCGAGCGTCACCTCGTCCGCGTACTCCAGGTCGCCGCCCACCGGCAGCCCGCTGGCGGGCCGGGTCACCCGGATCCCCATCGGCTTGGCCAGCCGGGCGATGAAGGTCGCGGTGGCCTCGCCTTCCAGGTTCGGATCGGTCGCCAGGATCAGCTCCGTGACGGTGCCGTCCGCCAGCCTGGCCATGAGCTCCCTGATCCTCAGGTCGTCCGGGCCGATCCCGTCGATCGGGCTGATCGCCCCGCCGAGCACGTGGTACCTGCCGCGGAACTCGCGGATCTTCTCCACGGCCGCCACGTCCTTGGGCTCCTCGACGACGCAGATGACCGACGGGTCGCGCCGCGTGTCGAGGCAGATGCGGCACTGCTCGGCCTCGGCGACGTTCCCGCAGGTCTTGCAGAACCGCACCCGCTCGGTCACCTCGATCAGCGCCGCCGCCAGCCGGCGGACGTCCTCGGCGTCCGTGGCGAGCAGGTGGAACGCGATCCGCTGCGCGCCCTTCGGCCCGACGCCGGGCAGCCGTCCGAGCTCGTCGATGAGGTGCTGGATGACGCCTTCGTACATGCCAGGCCGTCAGCTTTCGTTCCTGTCTTCGTCTTCGCCGTCTTCCTCGCCGACGTCCTCCCCGTCCCTGCCGGCGGCGCCGAAGGCGGCACCGGGGCCGGGCAGGCCAAGACCGGACAGGTCGAGCCCGGGAACGCCGCCGCTGAGCGCGCCGAGCTGCTGCTGTTGCAAGTCAGAGGCGGCTCGGGCAGCGTCCCGCACCGCCGCGAGCACGAGGTCGGCAATGGTCGAGGCGGTCTCCGCCGGGTCCCCCGGGTCGATCACGCTGGGGTCGATCGTCAGGTCAAGCAGTTCGCCGGCCCCGCTGACCACCGCCCTGACGGCACCGCCGCCAGCAGTCCCGGTCACCTCGCTGTCGGCGAGCGCCTGCTGGGCGTTCATCAGCTGCGTCTGCATCTGCTGCGCAGCCTGGAAAATCTGCTGCATATCAAAGCCGCCAGGTTCCACGTCACCCTCCTTACCGGAGAGCCTACTTCCGCATGGGCCCTGCTTGCCCCGCTCGGCTTACCCGCTCGCCGCCGCGCCCCTTTCGCCCGGTGCCTGCCGTCGCTCAGTCGCTCCCGCGCCCGGGCACCGGCGCGCCCTTCGGCCCGGGGCCTGGCCGGGGCAGCGTCTCGCGTGCTGATGCGTGCCCGCGACATAGGATCTCAATCGCCCCCGGGAATCGCGACAAAACGGGCGGGAAACCGCGCGTTTGAGATCCGGAGGCATCCCGGGGCGCCGGGTGCCGCACGCGCGGGGCTCAGTCCTCGAATTCGCCGATGACCTGGCCGCCGAGCTCGCGCTGCACCAGGGCCATGCCGGTCAGCTCGTCCGGCGCCGCCGCGGCCATGTCCTCATCGTCGGGATCGAACTCGTCGTCCGGCGGCAGCGCGGCGTTGTCGCCGAACGCACGCGTGGTTCCCCCCTGGCCCACCGGCGCGCCCCCGGGCGGGGCGGACGGCCGCCGGGCCGTGTCCGGGCGCGATGGCCGCACCGCCGGGGCCGCCGGGGCCGCCGGGGGCTGGGCCGCCGATGGCGTGGCCGCCAGCGGCCGGGCAGCCGGCGGCTGCGCGCGCGGCGGCCCCGGCTCGGGACCTGGCCGGCGCCGCTCTCCGGGCGGGGGATCGCCGCCGGAGATCGCCCGCACCACGACGTTCACCCCGAACCGCGCATGCAGGACGTCCTTGAGTATCTCCTCGTACCGGCCGGTCTGGAACCCCTTCACGTCTCCCTGGCGCGGGAAGCGGAGGGTAAGCACTCCCTCGTCCAAGGACACGACGCTCGCGTTGCTGAGCACCATCCAGGCGACCCGGCCCTTGGGCCTCGCCTTGAGCGTTTCGAGCACGCCGTCCCAGCCCTGGCGGAGCATGTCAGCACTTACCGCGCCGCGCGGGGCCGCCGGCGCCGGAGGGGCCGGCGGGACCGCTGCGGGGGAAGACGGCACCGGCGCGGAAGATGCCGGCGAGGCCGCCGGCGCGGAAGATGCCGGCGCAGTCGGCGAGGCCGCCGGGGCGGGAGGTGCCGCCGGGGCGGGAGTGGGCGGCGCGGCCGGAGAAGCCGGCGCGGCCGGAGGGGACTGCGCTTCCGGGGCCGGGCCGACCGGGTAGTCCGCGGCAGCGGCCCGGAGGGGCCCCCCGGCGGGGCGCCCCGGCTCGCGAGCGGGGTGGGCCCGGGGAGTCAGTGGCGTACGTTCGGCATATGACTGGCTCGCCGCTCCCGCTTCGAGCCGTTCCAGCCGGGCGAGGACCGAACGCTCGTCGGCGGACGCCGCCGGCAGGAGCACCTGCGCGCACATCAGCTCGAGCAGCAGGCGCGGGGAGGTGGCGCCGCGCATCTGGTCCAGGCCGGTGCTGATGATCTCGGCGGCGCGGGTCAGCGCCGCCAGGCCCGAGCGCCCGGCCTGCGCGGTCAGCACTTCCGCACGGTCCGGCGGCACGTCGAGCAGGCCGGTGGCGATGGCATCCGGCACCGATGCGAGCACGATCAGGTCGCGGAACCGGTCCAGCATGTCGGTCGCGAACCGGCGCGGCTCGTGCCCGCCCTCGATCACCCGGTTCACCGTGCGGAACACCGCCGCGCCGTCACCTGCCGCGAACGCGTCCACGATCTCGTCGAGCAGGCTGGCGTCGGTGTAGCCGAGCAGGGCGACCGCCCGGTCGTACCTGATCCCGCTCTCGTCCGAGCCGGCCAGCAGCTGGTCGAGGATCGACAGCGTGTCCCGCGCGGAGCCCGCCCCGGCCCGGACCACCAGCGGGAGCACCGCGGGGTCGAACGGAACTCCCTCGGAGTTCAGGATCTCGGTGATGAGCTCGCGCATCACCGACGGCGGCATCAGCCGGAACGGGTAGTGGTGCGTGCGGGACCTGATCGTCGCGATGACCTTCTCCGGCTCGGTGGTCGCGAAGATGAACTTCAGGTGCGGCGGCGGCTCCTCGACGAGCTTCAGCAGGGCGTTGAAGCCCTGCTGGGTCACCATGTGCGCCTCGTCGATGATGTAGATCTTGTACCGCCCGGCGACCGGCGCGTAGAAGGCCCGCTCCCGCAGCTCGCGGGCGTCGTCGACGCCGCCGTGGCTGGCGGCGTCGATCTCGATCACGTCGATGCTGCCCGGCCCCGACGGGGCGAGCGCGACGCAGGAGTCGCACGCGCCGCACGGATCGGGGGTCGGGCCGTTCACGCAGTTCAGCGAGCGGGCCAGGATGCGGGCGCTCGACGTCTTGCCGCAGCCGCGGGGGCCGCTGAACAGGTAGGCGTGGTTGATCCGGCCGCTGCGCAGCGCCTGGCGGAGCGGCTGCGTCACGTGGTCCTGGCCGCGGACTTCGGCGAACGTGGCGGGGCGGTACTTGCGGTACAGCGCCAGGCTCCGCGTGCTCCGGGTAACTTCGGGGTCTTCCGCCATGACGTCATCCTCGCAGGCCGAGCCCCCGTTCTCACGGGAACGGGACAGGACCCCCCGCGCACCCGTCAGAGCCCGCGTACCCTTGCTGCCTTCCGGCCCTGGGGGGGTTGGCGAGGTAACGCCGCACGGGGGGTCGTTCGGTAAGTCTAGTCAGCCCTGGCACCGCTTGCGCCCATCGGACCCAGCCCGGCACCCGGATGCGCGTGACGGCCATATCTACTGCCCGGCTCCATCTACTGCCCGGCTCCGGTAAGCTTCCCGGCGGAGGATTCGCCTAGTGGCCTAGGGCGCACGCTTGGAAAGCGTGTTGGGGGCAACCCCTCGCGGGTTCGAATCCCGCATCCTCCGCCACGCTGACCTCGGACGACGCCGGACTGCCCGGTCCGGCCGGACAGCCCGCTGTCCCGCCTAGATCATGGATCACGCCTGGCATCCGGCGATTGTCATAGCGCTCCCGTATCATCGGCTCGTGCCGGGCGGCGTGATCACCGTCTGCGTTTCCGCATCGGCCAGACCAGGCGGCCGGGAGAGGGGATGCCATGCCGGTTTCTCAGGGGGCTTTCGACCTGGGTCTGGCTGAGAAACCGCAGCAGAGCCCGCCTGGCGTGGGCGCCGTCCTCCAGGGCGGGGTGCCGCGGCTGGTTCCCGTAGCGGAGCCCCGGGGAGTTGTCTACACGAAGCCGTGGGTGGCGAACCTGGTCTTGGACCTGGCCGGGTACCGGCCGGAGGCAGACCTGGCGGCACTTTATGCGGTGGAGCCGTCGGCCGGCGAGGGGGCCTTCCTGGTGCCGATGGTGCGGCGGCTGGCCGCCTCGATGCGGGCGCACGGGCGGAGCCTGGCCGATGCCCGGGAGGCGATCCGCGCCTACGAACTGGACGGGGGCGCGGCGGCCCGCGCGGTGGACCTGGTGGCCGGGGAGCTTGCCGCCCATGACGTATCCGGGCGGGAGGCGCGGGAACTGGCCGCAGGCTGGGTGCGGACCGGGGATTACCTGCTGGATTCCCGGCAGGACCGGCGGGCTGATGTGATCGTCGGAAACCCGCCGTACATCCGCTATGACAACCTGCCCGCCGATGCCCTGGCGACGTACCGGCGGCTGTACCCGGCGATGACCGGCCGGTGCGACATCTACGTGGGGTTCCTGGAGGCGGGGCTGCGCCAGCTTGCCGAGGGCGGGGTGCTGGGGTTCATCTGCGCGGACCGGTGGATGCGCTCGGCCTACGGCGCGGAGCTGCGGCGGATGATCTCCGCGGCGTTCGGGGTGGAGGCGGTCATCGAGATGCACGACGCCCCGGCCTTCGAGGACGAGGTGGCGGCCTACCCGGCGGTGGTCGTGGTGCGCCGGGCCGCCCAGGGGCCGGTGCTGGTGGCCAGCGCGGGCCCGGCCGCCGGGCCGCTCCCAGACGGCGCGAGCCTGGCCGAGCAGGTTACCGGGCTGGCCCGCGGCCAGGTGGCGGAGGTACCGGGGTTCACGGCCACGATGGCGGGCCGGTGGTTCCGCGGGACCGCTCCCTGGCCGTCGCTGCAGCCGCGGCAGCTTGCCCTGCTTCAGGAGCTGGAGACGCGGTTCGCCCCGCTGGAGGACGAGCTGACCGGCACCCGGATCGGCATCGGGGTGGCCACCGGGGCGGACAAGGTGTTCATCACCACCGATCCGCAGGCGGCCGAGCCGGACCGGCTGGTCCCGCTGGCGATGACCGCCGACACCCGCCAGGGCGCCTTGTGCTGGTCCGGGCACTACCTGATCAGCCCGTGGGCGCAGGGCGGCGGCCTGGTGGACCTGGGCGCCTACCCCCGGCTGCGGGCCTACCTGGAGGGGCGGCGGGCGGAGCTGGAGCGCCGCCACATCGCCAGGCGGCGCCCCCGCGAGTGGTACCGGACGATCGACCCGGTCCGCCACGGGCTCACCGCCCAGCCCAAGCTGTATTTCCCGGACATGAAGCTGGCCAGCAACCCCGTCCTGGACCGCGGCGGGACCTACCCCCATCACAACCTGTACTACCTGACCTCGCGGGACTGGGACCTGGAGGTACTGGGCGGGCTGCTGCTGTCCCGCATCGCGCAGTTGTTCATCGAGGCGTACTGCGTCAAGATGCGCGGCGGGACGCTGCGGTTCCAGGCCCAGTACCTGCGCCGCATCCGCGTCCCCGACCCCGCCAGCATCCACGAAGAGCTGCGGGAACGGCTCCGCCAGGCGTTCCGCGACCGGAACGCCTGGGCGGCGACCGAGGCCGCCGCGCAGGCGTACGGCATCACTGATGCGATCGGTGCCCTGGCGTGATCGCCGACCTGGAAGCGCGGTTCCAGCAGGCCGTCCAGGCGTTCTGGGCGGCGCGGGACCGCCAGCAGCAAAAGCAGATCCAGGCCGGGAAGATCGACGCCGGTACCCGGGGCGCGGTCACCGGCGGCACCCAGATGGGCGCCCTGGAAACCCTGGTCGCCGACATCCTCGTGGACGCGGGCCTGGACCGGGCGGCCATCCGGGCCCGCACCGCCCTGGAACTGCCCGGCTACTACCGGCCGGAAAAGAAATGGGACCTGCTGGTGGTCGCCGATGGCCAGCTTCTGCTGGCGGTGGAGTTCAAGTCCCAGGCCGGCCCCAGCTTCGGCAACAACTTCAACAACCGCACCGAGGAAGCCATAGGCAACGCCGAAGACGTCTGGACCGCCTACCGGGAAGGGCGGTTCGGCACCTGTCCGGCCCCCTTCCTCGGCTACTTCTTCCTGCTGGAAGACTGCGAGCGGGTCCATGCCCCGGTCGGGGTCGCCGAGCCCTACTTCCCCGTCGACCCGGTCTTCAAGGGCGCCTCCTACGCCCGGCGCTACCAGGTGCTGTGTGAGCGGCTGATCCTGGAACGCAAATACACCGCCGCCTGCCTCACCCTGGCCACCAAGGCCGCCCCCACCCGCGTCAGCTTCCCCGCCGACGCGCTCAGCTTCCGGCACTTCGCCGCCGCCATCGACGCTCACGTCCACGCCTTCGTCAACACGCGCTCGTGATGGCCCAAGCGACGGGGAGCGAGGGCCTGGCGGCCGGACACGCATCCGGACGGCATGCTGCGCGCCTACGTGTACTGGTCTGAAGACGGGCAGCAGATCATCGGCGTGTCGTTCTGGGACTCGAAGGAGTCCTGTGATGCGCACGGACGGCGGATAGAGGCTGCGCAGGTAGCGGCAGAACTCCAAGAACGTGGTGCGGTCCTTCTTCGTCTTCACGTGCCCGCAGAGCTTGCCGGCGGTGAGGTCCAGGCCGCCATCAAGCGCCGGACGCCCTTGGCGCGGGTGCAGGCCGCCCGCCGCCGGCGCCTCCGCGGCGTTGACGATACGTCGCCCTTCACCACTCTCGGCGCCCACTGCCTGCCCGGCCGGGGCAACAGGCTGAGGGGTCCGGACTCGTCCAGGCAGATGACGGCCTTCGGATCACCTCGCCTGGGCTTCGTCGTGCCGCCGGGGATGTCGCAGAGCGCGAGGACGCGGTTCTTCTTCTCCTCAAAGCCGGGGCCGGCCGAAGTCTTCCAGGTCTTGATCACCTGAAACCAGACGCCCTCCTCTCGGAGGAGCGTCCGCAGACCTTCGTGGCCGATGTCGCCGGCCACCCCCTCAGCCACCAAGAACCCGGCCAGCCTGGACAGGCTCCACGTGGAGAACGGCAGCCCGTGGCCGGCGGGTCTCGACAGGGCGATCTTCTTGATCTCCTGGCGCTGAGGCAGCGTGAACGGCGGCGGCCGGCCGCCTGCGTACGTGGGATAGAGCGAATCGAAGCCGTCGGCGTTGAAGTTGTGCAACACCGATCGGACCCGGTCCGGCGAGGTGAACGCCACCTTGGCGATCTGGGCCACGTCCATCCCTTGCGCCGGCAACAGCACCATCTGGGCGCGCCGCCACGTCACGACCGGCCCCGGGGAGCGCCGGACGATCCGCAGCAGCCGGCTGCCCTCCTCGGCGCTGATCTCGCGAACCCGTATCCCCTCTCGCACACCGCCTCCTTGTCGTCCGACGCGACGAGACCGGTGTGCGCGACCTGGACGTTCAGGTGCCGGCCGCGCCCTCAAACGTTGCCTGATGCGACACTAGACGCTGGGCTCGCCGGCATCCGCGCCTATCCGCCTGGCAGCCACGCGGGCATCGTGGTCTTGCGCCTCGCCGATCAGTCCGCAGCCGCGGTCCTCAGCGCGGTCGGAGAACTGGCCAGCCTGGCTGAGCCAGAAAGCCGCGCCGGAGCGGTCACCGTGCTTCAACGTGGCCCGCTGCGCATCCGACATCCCTGACCGTGCTCAGCGTGCAGCTGAGCCCGCCGACCTGTGTTGATCCGCCACGTTGATCCACCGACGCGCGGGACCGGATGACAGGGCGCCGGATCAGGGTGTCCTTGGCGGAGTATGGAGCTGGCTAGATCTAGATAGAGTCAACACCGTGCGATCTCCGCAGACGCTGAGCGAAGCCGACCGTCGCCTCGTCGCCGCCTGGGCCGCCGACTGCGCCGAGCGGGTTCTAGGGCTGTTCGAGGCTGAGGCGCCGGGCGATGACCGCCCTCGGGCTCTGATCGCTCGGACCCGCGCATTCGCCCGGGGAGAGCTGAACACCGCGGAGGAGATCCGCCGTCGGTTTGTCGGTGGCGTCGGCGCTGGTGATGTGAAGTCCCCCGCCGCAGCGGCCGCTGCCCGAGCCGCCGGACAGGCCGTCGCCATCTGCCATATGGGCGCGCACGCACTTGGCGCCGCCGCATATGCCGCCAAAGCCGTCGGCCTCGCGGACCCCGATCGGCCAGAAGCCGTCCAAGAAGAGATCTGCTGGCAGCTCGGCCACATGTCGGCAGACGTTCGTGCCGCCCTGCGGGCCCTTCCGCCTATCGGTCAAAACTCCTCGGGTCCCCTTGGGCCAGGGCTCCTCGCCTCAGGCCAGCTCGGCACGATCATCCGCGACCTCCAACGAAGGCTGATGACCGCTAACGGGTCAGGCCATCTGGCAGGCTCGTTAGGAGGCGGCCGCCAGCGCGTGCGCACTCTCAGGACCTGGACATCAAGTCCTGCTGACAGACCGTGCCCCCGCCAGTGACCGGGAGGATTGACCGCTGCTGAGGTGTCGTGCCCTCGGGCGGGGAGCATTGCTCCTGCGGGCCATCAGGCCGCTGATGGTTCTCCCGCAGGCTGCTGGCACGTTGCGACAGGGGCGACGGAAGCGCTGGCGCGGTTGACGGGAGTGCCGGCGCGGCTGTCCGCGGGTGATGACCGGGCGGAGGAGCATCACGACACCGAGGTGATGGACGGGGCCGGGAAGGTGGTGGCGAAGCGGCGGCCCGAGGGGCCGGCCGGGGCGAGCCGGCTACACGGTTCACCCGGCCAGTCCGCCGCGCTGACCGCGGCCCGCGCCGCGGCCGTCTGGTCCCTGGCCGCCGTCCTGGCCGCTCTCAACGAGCAGGCCAGGTCCCCCGGAGCCCGGGTGAACAGGTCCCCCGGAGCCCTGGTGAACAGATTCCCCGGAGCCCGGGTGAACAGGTACGGATAATCGGCGAGGATTTCCTCCATGCCGCGCCCAGCCGCGAGCTGGCCCCGGACAGCGCTCACCGTAACGCGGGTGTCCCTGATACAAGGCAAGCCGCTCATCCGGTCCGGATCGATGGTGATCCGCCCGTAAGCCCAATCCCCAGGGTACGCCCGAGAGATCTCCCCGCGTCCAGGTGCGCGGGGAGTCCCGTCGGCTGCTCAGTGTCCCCCGGCGCCGAGCTGGACGGCCTTGACGATCAGCAGGACCACCGACACCACCAGGTAGCCGCGCAGCATCCCCATGCCGAGCTTGGTGCCAGCCGACCACCGCACCGGCTTGAGCAGCGCCAGCGGCGGCATCCGCCAGTTGAGCCGTTCGGCCGCGGACATGGTGGTCCTGGGGTGGGGTTCCCGCGGCGGCCTGCGGGACCGGGTGAGCCACAGCCAGCCCGTGTAGAGGACCGCGCCGGCGGCCAGGCCGGCGCCGATCCATACGGCTGCCCTGGACGCGTCCAGATTCGAGAACAGCGTCGTCACGACGAGCGTGCCGGACAGGTCGACCAGCACCCCGACGATGATCGCGGCGATGATGTTCAGCCAGCGGGGGTTGACCCACGGGCCCAGCACCTCCCGGTCGTTGCAGAGCAGGAGCAGGAAGCAGGACGCGCTCGGCAGCAGGATCCCGGCGAGCGCCTGCACCGACGTGGTGAGCAGGCCGAGCGGCGCGCCGGGAATCAGCACGATGCCCGCTGCCACGGCGATCATCGCGCTGTAGCTGGCGTAGAACGGCTTGGCGTCCTTGAACGAGCGGTGCAGCGAGTGCCTGATCCCGAACACGTCGCCGAACGCGTAGCTGGTGGACAGCGTGACGGCCGCGGCGCCGATGATGCTGGCGACGAGCAGCACTATGGAGAACGCGGCGCCATACCACTGCCCGTACCTCTTCAGGGCCAGCGCCGTGCCGAGCGCGTCAGTGAAGTGCCCGGCGACGCCGGGCAGGCGTGCCGCGAACACGGCGACGACGATGATCGCCGCGGCCCCGCCGACCACGACGAACGCGCCGAGCGTGGTGTCGCCGCGCTCGTAGGAGATGAACCGCGGGGTGATCCGCTTGTCGATCACGTTGGACTGCTGGAAGAACAGCTGCCAGGGGGCGACGGTCGTGCCGACGATCGCGATGATCAAGAGCACCGCGTCGGAGCTGACGCCGCCCTGCACCCCCGGCACGACGAGGTGGTAGAAGATCGCCCCGTAGTGCGGATGGGACGTCAGCGCGAGCGGGACCAGTATCAGGCTCGCCGCGATGAACACGAACATCGCCTGCTCCCAGCGCCGGAAGCTGCCGCTCGCGGTGATGGCGACCAGCACCGCGGCGGTCACCGGGACCGAGGCGTACGGGGTCACGCCGAAGTAGCGCAGCGCGAGCGAGATGCCGATGAACTCGGTGACGATCGTCAGGAAGTTCAGCAGGAACAGGTCGCCGACGCTGAACCAGCCCCAGAAGCGGCCGAACCGCTCGTTGATCAGCCTCGCGTGCCCGACGCCGGTGACGGCGCCCAGCCGGACCACCATCTCCTGGTTGATGATCAGCACCGGGATGAGCAGCAGCAGCGTCCACAGCAAGCTGTACCCGTAGTCCTGGCCGGCCTGCGCGTAGGTGGACACGCCGCCCGCGTCGTTGTCGCCGACCATCACGATGATGCCAGGGCCGATGATCGCCAGGAAAGTGATCAGGCGGCGGCGGAACCCGGTGCGGCCCTCGTCGTCCATCCGGATCCGGCCGAAGGCGCCCTCGATGTCGCCGAGGTGGGCCTCGTCGAGCACCGCGGTGGCCGGCCTGGCCAGCGCCGGCTGCGCCGGCCGTGCTGATCGCGCCGGCCGTGCCGGCCCCGTCGCCCCTGGCGGCCGTGCCGGTTTCGCCGCGGACGGCGGCTCATCCCCGGGCTCCCGGGACGATGACGGCCGACTGCCGTCCGGGCGCAGCGCCGCCGGGGGCGCCTGCCCCTCCCGGGCCCGGCCCCCCGGGGCGCGGTCCTCCCGGGCCTGGCCCCCCCGGGCGCGGTCCTCCCGGGCATCCGAGATCTCCCGGGCATCCCGGGCGGGATCCGGCTGCGCGGGTTCCTCCCGGGCACGCGGCGCCCCCTGGCCGGGTGGCCCGGACCCGGAGGCCGGAACAGGCCGCGGCGGCTGCGCGGAGCCCCCCCGCGTGGTCACCTGGCGTCTCCATGGCGGGCGTCCGGCGGTTCCGCCGCCTCGCGCCGCCGCCAGTCGTCTGGCAACGTGACCTCCAAGACATCGTCGACCGTGATGACGCCGAGCATCCGGCGCTCGTCGTCCACCACGGGGATCGTGACGAGGTTGTAGTCCGTCATGAGCACGGCCACATCCATGACGTCGGTGTCGGCGCCTACCCGGACGGGATCGGTGTCACACACGTCGATCAGGGTCCGGTCCGGGTCGGACTGCACCAGCGTGACCAGGCGGGCCACGCCGCGCAGGCTGCCGTCGGAGTCGACGGCGTGCACGCTGGTCAGCGCTTCCGGTTGCAGCGCGGTAGACGCGCGGATCGCGTCCAGCGCGTCGCTCACCTTCGCCATGATCGGCACCGTCACGAAATCCACTCCCATCAGCCCGCCCGCGCTCGTCTGGTTGAAGCCGAGCAGGGTAAGCACCTTCGTCCGCTGCCCCGGCGGCAGGAGGTCGAGGACGGGCTGGCGCCGCTGCTGCGGCAGTTCCGCGACCGCGTCCGCGGCGTCATCGGCCCGCATCCTGCCGAGGACGGCGGCGATCTCCGCGTCGGTGCGGGCGCCGAGCAGCCGGGTGGCGAGATCCTCATCCAGCTCCTCGAAGACGTCCGCCTCCAGTTCCGGGTCGGCGTGCACCCGGCCGAGGATCTCGGTCTCCTCCTTCTTCGACGCCTGCTCGAGCAGGTCGGCGATCTGCGCCGGCTTGAGCCTGCGGACCCGGGCGAAAGGCCCGCGCTGCAGTTCGCTGCCCTCATGCCCGATCAGCCATTCGAAATCATGCCAGTCGCGGAACGCGGACACGTCATCGCCGTCGGCGGCGGGAACCGGGCCGAGCAGGCCGAACAGCCGCCGCGGCCGGCGGCGGGTGTCCACCCCGGACAGCACCCATTCGCTGCCGTCCCGGTACAGTTGCAGGTCCGCGGCACGGACCAGCCTCGCGTTCTGCACGTCGATCAGCCGGTGGCCGAGCACGTCGGCGCTGAGCAGCACCTCGCCCTCGCGCCGCTCGAAGTGCCGCAGGTCCAGCTTCGCGGTGGTGAGCTTGATCACTTCCCCGTCGAACCCGCTCACCTTCTCAAGCGGGACGAAGACCTCCCGCCCTCCCCCGATCGTGACAACGATGCCGGTGACCTGGGGGTAGTCAGAGCCGCGAAGCCGGACGATCACATCAGAGAGCCGCCCGAGCGCCTCGCCGCCGCTGTCGGCGACGGGGCGCCTGAGCAGGCTGGAAAGGCGCAGCGTCTGCCCGCGTTCCGCCGTCGGCGGCGGTGACGCAGGCGATGTACTGGTCATGGTCGTGCCCTTTTGCTTGTCGTCGGAGTGAACGGCACTCGGGGGTGCCACGATGTCTATGCTTCCCCCAACCCGGCTCAGCCACCATACGGTCCCCGGCGCCTCCCGCGGTGATTCTGGACAGCCCGATCACCATGACATACGCGGGTGAACAGCAGGTTGGCTGGGTATCTCTCCCCGGATCGCTCCATTACCGGATGGACAGGACGGGCCCCGTGTCATGCCGTGCTCAGCTGGTCCCTGAACGGTGGTAAGAAGTCACCGGCATGTTTTCCGTACGAAAGGCGCAGATAGTGGCCATGCCCAAGCCTGCGGGCCCGCCCAGCGTCGGCAGCGGGCAGCCGGAAGGCTTCTGGTACGCGGCGAAGCGGCGGCTGCTCGGACCGCCGCTGGTCAACGAGCAGCTAAGTGAACAGCGGCTGTCCAAGCCGCTCGCGCTTGGCGTCCTGTCGCCGGACGGGATCTCGTCGTCCGCGTACGGCCCCGAAGAGATCCTGATCGCGCTGGTGCCGGTGGCCGGCCTGGCGGCGTTCACCCTGATCCTGCCGCTGACGCTGGTCATCTTGTTCGTGATGACGCTCGTGGTGCTGTCCTACCGCGAGGTCGTCATGGTGTACATCAAGCCGGGCGGCTCCTATATCGTCGCGCGGGACAATTTCGGGCCGCGCGTGGCCCAGATCTGCGCGGTGGCGCTGCTGATCGATTACGTGGTGACCGTCGCCGTGCAGATCGCGGCCGGCACCGCCGCCGTCGCGTCCGCGTTCCCGGCCGTCGGCCCGTACAAGCTGGAGATCTGCGTCGGCGTCGTGCTGGTGATGTGCTACGGCAACCTGCGCGGCATCAAGGAGGCGGGCCGGTCCTTCGCCGTGCCCACGTACCTGTTCGCGGGCTCGGTCATCTTGATGATCGTGGTCGGCCTGATCCGCGAGGCCCTCGGCCAGCTCCACCCGTACGACCCGCACGCGATGCCCGGCACGTACGCGCTCGGCTCGGGCGCCTCGGGGATCGTCAGCGCGGCCATGATCTTCACGCTGCTGCGCGCGTTCGCCAACGGCGGCGCGTCGCTCACCGGCATCGAGGCGGTCAGCGACGCGGTCGGCGCGTTCCGCCCGCCGGAGAGCGTCAACGCCCGCCGGGTGCTGATCGCAGAGGGCGTCATCCTCGGCACGCTGGTAGCCGGCATCGGCTGGCTGGCGCATGTCACGCACGCCACACCGTACGTGGTCGGCTACCCGACGGTGCTGGCCCTGGAGGCACAGAAGGTCTTCGGCTCCACTTTCATCGGCCAGGCGCTGTTCTACCTGGTGCAGGCCGCGACGATGCTGATCCTCTACACCGGCGGCAACACCAGCTTCAACGGCTTCCCGTTCCTGACCAGCTACGTGGCCGGCGACTCGTTCCTGCCGCGGTGGCTGCTCAAGCGCGGCCACCGGCTGGTGTTCTCCAATGCGATCATCTTGCTGACGATCGTCTCGGTGGCACTGCTGATCATCAAGGACGCGGACGTAAACAACCTGGTGCCGCTGTACGCGATCGGCGTGTTCACCGCGTTCACGATGGCCGGCTTCGGCATGGCCAAGTACCACCACACGCACCGCGAGCAGCGCTGGCGGTACAAGTTCGCGATCAACTTCTCGGCCGGGACGCTGAGCCTGATCGTCGTGATCATCTTCGCGGTGGTGAAGTTCACTGAGGGCGCCTGGGTGGTCCTGGTGCTCTTCGCCGTGCTCGTCCCCGCGCTGATCCGGATGAACGCCGAGTACCGGGCGGAGGCCGAGGTCCTGGAGACGGTCAGCGGCGAGCAGCCGCGGCCCGCCCCGCACTATCCACGGCGCGTGGTGTTCGTGTTCGTGGACAGCTTCGACCTGGCCACGCTCGCCGCGCTTCGCTACGCGCGGAGCCTGCGGCCTACCACGATCAGCGCGGTACATTTCGTCATCGACAGCGTGCGGGCCGATAAGCTGCGCGAGAAATGGACCAGGGCGGACCGCGGCGTCCCCCTCGACTTCATCGACTGCCCCGACCGCCGGCTGGCGAAGGCCGCGACCGACCTGGTAGAGCGGGAGGTGCAGGATCCGGGCACCCATGTCACCGTGATCCTGCCGCGGCGCAGCTACTCGCCGCTGCTCGGCCGGCTGCTGCACGACCGCACGGCGGACAAGATGGCCGCGGCGATCAGCCGGATCCCGCGCTCGGCCGCCACGATCGTCCCGTACGACGTGCCGGGCCGCGTGGCGGTGCTGCAAGCCCGCCAGGCGGCCAAGGCCGCGAAGGCCGCGCCCGGCCCGGAGCAGTCTCCAGAGCCGGCGGCAGGACTGACAACGGCGACCGCCGAGCAGGCGGCCGCCGCCCGGTTGCTCGCACACGAGGCGGACGTCGCGGTGCGGCACGCCGCCGACGATGCCGACGGCAAGGGTGCCGCGGCGGCCAGCGGCGTCGGCAGGTCGGCCGGGCAACTGCCGCCGCGATCCCGGGCGGCCGCGCCGCCCCGGGGCGGGGGCCGGAAGGGCGCGCCCGTCACGGCGCCGGACGTCGCGGCGATCGGCTCGCTCAGCGCTCCTGGGAAGGCGACGGTCGAGGGACGGGTCCGCGTCGTCGAGATCCGGCCGGTGGAGCGGAACTCGGTGCTTGCCGTGGAGGTCAGCGACTCGACAGGAAACCTCACCGCGATGTTCTACGGCAGATCGCACATCCCCGGCCTGGTCTGCGGCGCCCGCGTCCGGTTCCAGGGCTCGGTGGGGCTCCGCAAGGGCCGGCTGGTAATGATCAATCCCGCCTACGAGCTGCTCTCTCCCGGCGCGGACGAGTAGCGCTCACTCCGCGGAGTCCTTGGGCAGCAGCTGGTACGCGGGGTTGACCATGGCCGGGCCGCCGCCGCGCACGGACACCTTGCCCTCCAGCCGGATCCGCGCACCGGGCTCCACGCCGGGGATGTGAGTCCGGCCGTAGAACATGGCGGTCAGCGTCCCGGTCGGGTCGGCGACCGTGCACTCGAACACGCAGTTCTGCTCCACCGGCCGGATCTCCACCGCGGTTACCCGGCCCTCGACCGCCGCCTTCGCCGGGGCGGAGAGCGAACCGATGGCGGTGACGCCGCCCGGCATGACCGCCGGCTGTCCCCTGGTCTCCCCGGCGGCTTCCCGGCCCCCGCCCGCGGGGACCGTGCCTGCCGGCCCGGCCGTGCTCTTTTCCCTGGCCCGAACGGGCGGTGGCGCCTGCCCGTCCGGAACATGCGCCGCCGCGAAGCCGGCGGCGTGCCGGGCGTGCAGCACGTGGACCCGGCTTTCGACGTCGAACGGGATGATGGTGGCGGCGGAGTTGGGTACCCGGCTGACCACGGCGGCGATCTTGTCCGCCGTGCGGTCGTGCAGCAGCCGGCCGAGCAGCGGCGAGTAGCTGCGCCGCGGCAGCACCACGGTGACGTGCGTGCCCGCCTGTTCCGCTTCGCGGTCGACGAGCTCCATGGCGGCCCGGGTCAGCCGGCGGTCGGGGGTGTCGATCATCTCCAGCGGGATGCCCTGGCCGAACCGGACCCAGTCCTCGCGCAGCTTCTCCGCCTGAGCGCTGTCGATGACGAAGTGGACGGCCCGTATCGTGGTCGGGCGCAGGCCGCGGGCGTACCGCATGGCGGCGAACGTCGCGAGGTCCACGCTGTCCACGAAGATCAGCACCACCCGGCGCCCGTAGTTCGGCTGCCGCGGCGCGATGCCGGCCGCCCGCCGGTCCCCGATGTTCTCCAGCACCTCGGCCTCCATCCGGTACTCCCTGTTGAGCCGGATGAGCAGGAGGACGAGGGCCGGGAAGATGATGACGATCACCCAGGCGCCCTCGGTGAACTTCACGATCGCGAAGATGACGACCACGATCGCGCTGTAGACGGCCGCCGTGCGGTTGATGGCCAGGCGCCGCCGCCACCCGGCCTCCTTCACCCGCTTGTGGTACCTGGCCATGCCGAAGCCGGCCATCGAGAAGCCGGTGAACACGCCGATCGCGTAGAAGGGAATCAGCCCGTCGACCCGCGACCGCGTGGTGACCAGCAGGATCAGCGCCACCACGGTGAGCACGATGATGCCGTTGGACAGCGCGAGCCGGTGTCCGCGCTTGGTGAGCCAGCGCGGCAGGAAGGCGTCGCTCGCCACGAAGCTGGTCAGGAACGGGAACCCGCTGAAGCTGGTGTTGCCGCCGGTGAACAGGATCAGCGCGGTGGCCGCCTGCACCACGAAGTACATGAAGTGCCCGGTGTGGCCGAATACCGTGTCAGCCTCCTGGGCGAGCACGGTGGGGTAGCCGGCTTCGTAGGGGATCGCGTGCGTGACGTGCGCGAGCCAGCCGATGCCGGCGAGCAGGAACGCGACGATGGACCCCTGGGTGACCAGGATCTGCCTGGCGTTGCGGCCCTCCGGCGGGCGCAGCGCGCTCACCGAGTTGGACACGGCCTCGATGCCGGTCAGCGACGACCCGCCGTTGGCGAAGGCCTTCAGCAGCATGTAGATCATGCCGACGCTGAGGATGCCCTCGGTGCTGTGCCCGATCGGGAAGGTGGCGCCCTGGTAGGGGCTGACATGCGGCAAGCCCACGGTCGCCTCGCGGATCAGCCCGACGATGATCGTCACTCCGACCGCGACGGAGAAGAAGTAGGTGGGCAGCGCGAAGGCGCGGCCCGCCTCGCGGATGCCGCGCAGGTTGCCGTAGCACATGATCAGCACGACGATCACCGAGATGACGGTCAGGATGTTCGGGCCGATCACCGGGACGTTCGCCAGCTGCGGGAAGGCGGACACGACCGCGGCCGCGCCGGCCGCGACCTGCACCGCGACCGTGACGGTGTAGTCGATCAGCAGCGCGACCGCCGCTACCTGGGCCACCCGCGGGCCGAAGTTCTCCCGCGCCACCACGTAGGAGCCGCCCGCCCGGGTGTAGACGGAGACGACCTCGCGGTAGGAGAGCACGACGAGCGCGACGCCGGCCAGGATCACCAGCGTCATCGGCACGATCAGCGTGAACGCGGCGATCCCGGCCACCGGCAGCATCGCGATCAGCATCTCCTCGATGCCGTATGCGGCCGAGGAGATGCCGTCCGGTGACAGGACGCCAAGGCCGGTTAGCCGGGACAGCCGCTCCTGCGACATCTGCTCGTTCACCAGCGGTGGTCCGAGCAGCTTGCGCTTGAGCGAGTAGCCGAACGTCTCCGGCAGCCTGCCGTCGGAGACGGGAACGCCGTGCAGGTCGTCCGGAACCCCGCCGTCCGCCAGCCCGGCCCCCTGGGGTGCCGTCACCAGATCCCGCCTCCGTCCACGCCGCGGCCTTCTGACCGCCAGTGTCCACCTGACGCTCGGTAACCGGCAGGGACCAAAGTCTCCTGGATGAGGTCCTTCCGGCGCTGGCGCGGCACGAGGTGCGGTAGTTGATTTCTCATTGCGGGCTTCAGGCTAGGCGCTGCGCCGATAGCTGACCGCTAGCGGCGCGTTAAGCCTTCTGGCCTGGGCGTTAAGGATGTGTCAAGAACGTCGGCTTTGGGCGGGACAAGCGCTGAAATGACAAGCACGATGACTGGCCGACAGCACCACATGCCGCCGCGCTGGAGCCGTTCCTTCCTGTCGGCGCAGACCAGCCGGCACGCAGCGCTACGACCGGCGCGCCATCCGGGGCTGCCGGCGCCGTACGCGCTGCCGGCCGGCTTCGCCGCGCTGTTCGCCGTGGGCACCGTCGCAGCGGCGCTGAACGGGAAGCTGTCCGCCACCGGAGTCCTGATCTGCAGCGCGATCATCGTGACGGCCATGTCCGCGGTCTCCGCGGCGTCGGCCGCGCTGCCGCTCGGCGTCATCGGCTGGCTGACCGTCATCGGGTTCTCGCGGCCGCCGTACGCCGACCTGCGGCCGACCGGGGCCGCGGCAGCGCACGCCGCGATCACGATGGCGGCATGCGCGCTGGCCGGAGCCGCCGCGGGCGGCGTGTTCCGCCACTGGCCGGCTCAGGCCACACTAGAAGGCGTGGACCGGCAGAAAGAGAGCGGCATCAATGTCCGCAGGCAGCTCGCGGGCGCGGCGCTCGCCGCTGCCGGGCTGCCGGTGCTCACCGTCTTGCTGACGTACCTCAGGCCGCGCCTGGACCTGTCCGATGACCTGCTGATCTACCTGGTCGCCGTGGTGACGGTCACGGTGGTCGGCGGCTTCTGGCCGGCGGTGTTCGCCGCCGTCGCCGCCAGCCTGCTGCTGAACTGGTACTTCACCGAGCCGCTGCACACCTTCACCATCGCGGAACCGAAGAACCTGCTCGCGCTCGTGCTCTTCGTCACGGTGGCCGTCGCGGTGAGCAGCATCGTCCACCTCGCCGCGCGGCGCGAGGCGGACGCGGCCCGCAGCGCCGAGGAGACCGCCTCGCTGCTCGGCCTCGCGCAGACGGTGCTCGGCGGCGCGGACACCCCCGCGGGCGTGCTCGACCACCTGACCGCCAGCCACGGCGGCCGCGCCGAACTGCTCGAACGCGTCGGCGGCCGGTGGGTCAAGGTCGCGGCGAGCGGCGAGGCGGACCCGGACGCGGCCGTGGTCAGGTTCGAGGTAAGGCCCGGCCTCGCGCTTGAGGTAAGCGGGCAGTCGGACACGGCGACGGCGTCCCTGCTCGCCGGGTACACCGCGCAGGCGGTCGCGGCCCTGGACCGGGCGCGGCTGCGCACTCAGGCGGCGCAGGCGGAGGCCCTCGCCGAGGGCAACCGGATGCGAACCGCGCTGCTCGCCGCGGTGAGCCACGACCTGCGGACTCCGCTCGCCTCCATCAAGGCCAGCGTGAGCAGCCTGCGGCAGACCGACGTGCGGTGGTCGCCGGAAGACGAGGCCGACCTCCTCGCGAACATCGAGCAGAACGCCGACCGGCTCGACGCGCTGGTCGGCAACCTGCTCGACATGAGCCGCCTGCAAACCGGCTCCCTGGCACCGTTCCTGCGCGCCACCGCGGTGGACGAGGTGGCGCCCGTGGCGCTGCGCGGGCTCGACGACGCGGACCACCTGCAGATCGCGGTGCCCGATGACCTGCCGCTGGTCCGGGCCGACCCCGGCCTGCTGGAACGCGTGCTGGCCAACCTGTTCTCCAACGCGCTGCGGCACTCCCCGCCCGGCCTGCCCCCGGCCCTGCGGGCCCGGGAGGACGGCGATCGGGTCGTCCTGGAGGTGGTAGACCACGGCAGCGGCGTGGCCGATGACCTCAAGGAGCGGATCTTCGAGCCGTTCCTGCGGCTGGACGAGCGCCCGTCCGGGGTCGGGCTGGGACTGGCCGTCGCCAAGGGGTTCGCCGAGGCGATGGGCGGTACGATCACCGCGCTCGATACCCCCGGCGGGGGGCTTACCGTCCGGGTGACGCTGCCCGCGGTCCCCAGCGGGGCGCGCGCCGTCCTCGGAGCGGGGCAATGAACTCCGGACCGGAACGATGACCCGCGTGCTCGTCATCGACGACGAGCCGTCGATCCTGCGGGCGCTGCGCATCAACCTCACCGCCCGGAACTATGAGGTCAGCACGGCCAGCGACGGCGCCTCCGGGCTCGCGGCGGTGTCCAGGGAGCGGCCGGACGTGCTGATCCTCGACCTTGGCCTGCCTGACATGGACGGCACCGAGGTGATCCACGGAGTCCGCGGCTGGAGCTCGACACCGATCATCGTGCTCTCGGTGTGGGGCCAGGAGGAGCAGAAGGTCGCCGCGCTCGACGCCGGGGCCGACGACTACGTCACCAAGCCGTTCGGCATGGACGAACTGCTCGCCCGGCTCCGCGCGGCCGTCCGCCGGTCGGCGCCCGCGCCGGACGAGCCGGTGGTGGCCACACCCGACTTCACCGTCGACCTGGCCGCCAAGCGGGTGACCAGGGGAGGGGACGGCGACATCAGGCTGACGCCCACGGAGTGGCAGCTGCTGGAGGTCCTGGTCCGCAACCGCGGACGCCTGGTGACCCAGCGGCAGCTGCTCCAGGAGGTATGGGGCCCGGCCTACGGGTCGGAGAGCAACTACCTGCGCGTCTACGTCGCGCAGCTCCGCCGCAAGCTCGAACCCGAGCCGTCGCGGCCAAGGTACCTGCTGACCGAGCCGGGCATGGGCTACCGTTTCCGGGCATGATCGGTCATCTGACCGGGCTTGAACGACGGTGCGCGAGGGAAGGCCGGTAGCTATGAGCAGCGATGCCCGGCGAGGCTACGGACCCGACGACATGGGCGACGACGAGCAGGAAACCGAGGTCGCCGAGTATGAGCAGTACATCGAGGACCCGCCCGACGACCTAGTCATCTCAGAAGACGACGATGACGATGCCGAGGAAGCGGCGGACTGGGCCGCCCGCCATCCGCGGGCGGCGGCGCGTGACGACGAGCCGGCGCAGGACGATGAGCCAGCGGAAAATTCCGCCCTCCACGAGACCCGCGGGGAGTGACCGGCTCGCTGCGGAGGCCACCTGCCCGCGCCGCGGACTCGGTCGCCCGCGCCCCCGGCCGGCCCGGTAACCCTCCGCCGGCATGATCACGTGATCGGCGGTCTTCCAGATCCTGGGACTCCATCACCGCAGAATCGTTTCCAGCAGGTCTGTCCCCAGCCTGCTGACTTCCGCAGTCTGGTCGAAGCGGGCGAACGGCAGATAGCGCGCAAGCGCGCCGAGATCGGCATGGTGTTCCAGCAGTTCAACCTGTTCTCCAACAAGACCGTGCTCGGCAACCTGATGGAGGCGC
>DATGLH010000024.1:0-4994 GCA_035294225.1 Trebonia sp. | reverse complement strand
GGACGGCACGGATCTCGCCGACGGGGCCGCCGCCGCCGGTGACCGCGGCGGCGGCCAGACCCGCGGGGGGCTGCGCGCCGAGCGCGGCAAGGACGGCGACCGTGACCGGCGTGCGGGCGCGCGCGCTGCCGTCCTCGATCTTCACCGCGGCGGCGCTGCCGTCGGGCAGCGCGAACGCGTTCACGCCCTCGGCGCCGGCCTTGAGCAGCAGCCCCGGAACGCCGGCCATCAGGCGGTTCTCGTCCCGGTCCGTGCCGCTGGTCCACTCGGGGAACTTCCGCATCGCGTCCGCGACCTTGCGCTCCGGGGTGCCCGGCTCGGCGAGCACGAGCGCGCGGAAGGCGCGGGCCAGGCCGGCCAGGGTCAGCGCGAACAGCGGCGCGCCGCAGCCGTCGACACCCACCGCCGCCACCGGTTCCCTCGCCAGGGCCTCGATCGTCGTCCTGATATGGCGCTGTAGCGGGTGCCCCGGATCGAGGTAGGTCTCGGTCGGCCAGCCGTTGGCGATGCAGGTCGCCAGCATCGCGGCGTGCTTGCCCGAGCAGTTCATCCGCGCCCGCGACTCCGGCGTGCCGCCCTGCCTGACCAGCCGCCGCGCGGTCGGCTCGTCGATGGGCAGCGCGGGCGGGCAGCGCAGGTCGTGCTCGGTAAGCCCGGCGAAGTCGAGGATGTCGTACACGCCCTGGACGTGGAAGTCCTCGCCGGAGTGGCTGGCCGCGGCCAGCGCGAGCAGTTCCCCGTCCAGCGGCAGGCCGGCCGTGAGCATGGCCGCCGCCTGCAACGGCTTGTTCGCCGAGCGCGGGAAGAACGGCGCCTTCGCGCTGCCCGCCGTGAACGCGAGGGTGCCGTCGGCGGCGAGCGCCGCGACCGCGCCGCGGTGCCGGGACTCCACGAAACCAGACCGGACGACTTCGGCGAGCACCGGGTTCACCGGCACGTCGCCCTGGGACAGCTGCTCCATGCTCACCGGGACATTATCGCGTCCGGCCCGGCCGGCCGGGGACGGATGCGCGGCCGCCCGCGCTAGGCTGGCACCTTGTGCGAGCGGTTGTGCAGCGGGTGAGCCAGGCGAGCGTCACCGTCGGCGGCCAGGTCGTCGGCGCCATCGACGAGCCGGGGCTGCTCGTCTTCGTCGGCGTCACCCACGGCGACACCGGGGACAAGGCGGCTAAGCTCGCCGCCAAGCTGTGGGGGCTGCGCATCCTCGACGGCGAGAAGTCCTGCTCCGACCTGATGGCCCCGCTGCTGGTGATCAGCCAGTTCACGCTCTACGCGGACACGGGCAAGGGCCGCCGGCCGTCGTGGAACGAGGCCGCGCCCGGCCCGGTCGCCGAACCGTTCGTGGCCGCCGTCGTGGACGAGCTCAGAAAGCTCGGCGCGCACGTCGAGACCGGGACGTTCGGCGCCGACATGAAGGTCGCGCTGATCAACGACGGGCCGGTCACGATCATCCTCGACGTGTGAACCGGGAGCGGACCGCGAGGCACCACGGGACCGTTCGGGATAGCCCGCCGGATAGCCCGCAAGGCGGCTCAGCCCGCGGGGACCTTCGCGGGGGTCAGGCCGGCCAGCGCGCACTGCCGGCGGCCGAGCAGCGAGATCCGGTCGTCCGAGGCGAACGCCGTGCGGCAGTACGACTTCGCGGCCTCCCCGCAGTAGTGCAGGTTCTCCCCGCCCATGGAGCCGGGGAAGGTCACGTTCACGCACCCGTGCGCCGACGGGCCGTAGGTGTCGGCGTTGAGCGCGCTCCACGCCAAGAGCGCGGCGGCCAGCGCCGCCACGACGCCGGCGGCCGCCACGAGGATCAGCTTCCCGCGCCGGGACAGCCTGCTGCCGCCGGAGAGCTGCTCCGCGCCGAGGCTGGTCTTGCTGTACATGACCGCCTCATTGTAGGGACGGCGCAGCCCGCCCGGCCACGGGCAGCCGCGCGCGTCTGCCGGCCCGCCGGGCCTGCCGGGCCTGCCGGGCCCGGCGGGGGGCACTCCCGGCCTACCGGGGGAACGCGGTGCCGTCGAACAGCTTGCGCGCCGTCCGCACCACGCCGGAGCGCAGCACCTTCGGCGGCGCGGCCGACGTGTCGACCTCGACCTCGACCTGGAGCGCCCCGCTGGGGTGCTCGATGGCCAGCCGGCGGCTCCCCGGCGCCGTGACGGCCAGGTCGCTGCCCACCGCTCCCGGGATCATGACCGCCGTGCCGACGCTCACGGCGCCGAGCACGCCGATGGACTCATGCACCCGGACCGGGATGAACGTGCGCGTGCTGATCGTCCCGCCGGGGGTCCGCGGCGGCGCGACCAGCGAGATCTTCGGCACCGTGGTGCCGCTGACGTCGCCGAGCCCCATCGCCTTGCCCGCCTCCAGGCGCAGCTCCTGCACCCGCCTGTTCAGCTCCTCGTCTCCTTCGAGCTCGGCGATCGACTCATAGCCGGTCTTGCCGAGGCTGCTCGCGGCCGCGACGACGACCGGCATCCCGTTGTCCACGCAGGTCACCGGGATGCCCTGGAAGACGTCCGTCACGTTCCCGGTCGGCAGCACGCCCGTCTCGGGGCCGGAGTCCTCGAAGTCGAGGACCACCGGCGCGGCGGTCCCGGGGACTCCGTCGATCGCGGTGTCCCCGTCGTAGCGCGGCTTGCCGCCCGGCGTGGCGAACGTCGCGGTCACGATCGCGTCGGTGTTCACCATCCGGATGCGGACCCGCGTCTGTTCCCGCCCGGCGGGCACGAGCCCCCGCTCGACGGCGAACGGGCCGATGCCGGCCAGGATGTTGCCGCAGTTCTGCTTGTCGGTCACCACCGGCTGGTCGACCATGACCTGTAGGAACAGGTAGTCCACGTCGACGCCTGGGGTCTGCGAGGGGGAGACGACGGCGACCTTGGAGGTGAGGGGATGGGCGCCGCCGATGCCGTCGACCTGCCGCGGGTCCGGGCTGCCCATGATCCGCAGCAGCAGGTCGTCGCGCTCGGCCCGGCCGGCCGGCAGGTCCTCGGCGAGGAAGTACGCCCCCTTGGAGGTGCCGCCCCGCATCAGCATGCAGCGGATGCCGTCCCCGGTCATGACGCCCCCTCGCCGGCCCGCTTCGCGTATTCGGCGTACGTGATGTACTCGACCTTGGCCAGCTTGGGGCGCAGGTTGTACATGTCGAGGCCGAGCACGCCCTCGGCGAGCCGCTTGCGGTTGGCGTCCTCCTTGGCGGTGCGGGCGGCCGACGCGGTGACCGCCCTGGCGACATCGAGCCGCGGGACGACGCACACGCCGTCGTCGTCGGCCACGATCGCGTCGCCGGGCCTGATCAGCTGACCGCCGAGCGTGACCGGGACGTTGACCGAGCCGGGGGTCTCCTTGACCGTGCCCTGCGCGGAGACGTGCGCGGTCCAGGCCGGGAAGCCCATGTCGCGCAGCTCCTGGGTGTCCCGCAGCCCGGCGCCCATCACCAGCCCGCGCACGCCGCGGGCCGTCAGCGACGTCGCGAGCAGCTCGCCGAACGCGCCGTCCGTGCTCGGCGACGTGGTGGTGATCACCATGATGTCGCCGGGCCTGGCCTGCTCGACCGCCGCGTGGATCATCAGGTTGTCGCCCGGCCAGCACAGCACGGTCAGCGCTATGCCGGCTATCCGCGTGCCCTGCTGGTTCGGGCGGATCGCGGGCCCGAGGTAACCGTTCCTGCCGATCGCCTCATGGACGGTGGCGACACCGTATTCCGCGAGCTTGTCAACCTCCGCGAGGTCGGCTCGCGGCGGGTCGGTGACGATGACGTTGAGCATGTCCCTCCGTTCCGCTTGCTTGCTGTGAAGTCGCGCGTTCCCGGCTGGTGCGGGCCCGGGCCGGATCCCGCGGCGTGCGCGCCGGCCGCCGGGGCGGGCGTGCCCGCATCGGTTGCCCTCCGCGTGTGTCAGCGCGCCCGTGCCTGCGGTTCTACGGCGGCGCGCACGGCCCCGCCGGCCGCCCCGGCCGCCCCGGCCCCGCCGGGGGCCGCCCCGGTGCCGCCGCGGGCCGCCCCGGTGCCGCCGCCGGCGGCGGGGCCGGTGGCCCGCAACGCCTCGATGACGCTGCTGAGGTGGCGCCGGACCGCCCGATCGGCCTCGTCCGGGCGCCGGCCGGCTACGGCGTCGAGGATGGCCAGGTGCTCGGCGAGCGACTGCTCCGGCCGTCCGGGGCGCAGCGCGAGCTGGAACTGGTGCCGGACGATCTGCGCGTGCAGCCGTTCGAGGAGGCCCACCGCGACGGTCTGGCCGGAGATGACGCCGACCCGCCGGTGCAGCTCCCGGTTGAGCTCGGAGTACTTCAGCGGGTTGCCATCGGCTACCGCGCGTTTCAGCTCGGCGCCGAGCTCGCGGAGCCGTGCGGCCTCCTCGCCGGTCACCTTCTGCGCCGCCTTCACCGCGCACAGCGCCTCAAGCGCCATCCGGCACTCGGTGATCGCGATCGCCTCGTCGAGGCTGACCACGCGGACGCGGGCGCCGCGGTTCGGCACCCGCTCGACGAGACCCTCGGCCGTCAGGTCGATAAGCGCGGCACGCAGGCTCGCCCGCGTCACCTTGAGCAGGCCCGCCAGCTCCTCTTCGACAAGCCGCTGACCGGGCGCGACGTCTCCGGCCAGGATGGCCTGCCGCAGTGCGGCCAGCGCGTGCGTGCGGGCGGCCTCCCCTGCCTGAGTGCCACCCGGCGTAGGTCTGGGCATGCCGGAAGGCTATGGACTCCCAGATAGATTGTCAACAATATGGTCGGCACTGTCCGGCGGCCCTGTGGGTCCGCACGAGTGCGGGCCCGCCCGTTTGTGGGAAGCGGCACCGCCGGCGGCGGGACAGCGGCGGCCGGCCTTCCGGGACAGCGGCGGCCGGCCGCCGACCTTGCGTTTCCGTCTCAGGCTGCCAATAATCGAAGGCGATATGTTACTTGCCCGCAGGTTTTCGGTTCTGCTCAGCACGCCCCGCCTCCCGGCGGGACCACGGCGCCCCGGTAAACCTCACGACCCCAGCAGACGTCGGCGGCCCTGG
>DATGLH010000023.1:0-10898 GCA_035294225.1 Trebonia sp. | reverse complement strand
GTCGGCGGCGAAGTTGTCCTTGCCGCCCAGCATGTAGTCGTATACGCGGGCGGGATGCGGGATGTCCGTGCGGATGCCCAGGGATTTCCAGCTGTCTCGGCGCGCCTGCTCGTCCTGCTCGGTCATCTGGTCCCCTCGCTTTAGTTCCCTCGGCTTAGTTCCCTCGGCCGGAGAGGAAATGTACACATTGATCCTAGGACGGCCGGCCTGCGCAGTCCGCCGTTCGGCGGCGCGCCCGTCCCGCCGGCCCCGGCCGGCGGGACGGGGCACTCGCGCGCACCTGTGCCCGGGCACCGATAGCATCGGGTAACGGACTATCCCATCGTCGAAGGAGCCCACCGTGTCCAGCCAGCAGCTTCGGATCACCCTCGCCGGCCGCGAGCATGTGACCGAGGCCGGGACGACGGCGGGCGCTGCCCTCGGCTCCGCCGGAGAGACCCCGCCCGAGGTGATCGCGGCCCGGGTCAACGGCGTGCTGCGCGACCTGGCGTACGTGCTCGCCGACGGGGACGTCGTCGAGCCGGTGCCGGTTGCCTCCGACGACGGCCGCGCCATCTTGCGGCACTCCGCCGCGCACGTGCTGGCGCAGGCGGTGCAAGATCTGTTCCCGCACGCCAAGCTGGGGATCGGGCCGCCCGTGGAGAACGGCTTCTACTACGACTTCGACGTGCCCGCGCCGTTCGGACCCGACGACCTCAAGGCCATCGAGGCGCGGATGCGGCAGATCGTCAAGCAGGGCCAGCTGTTCTCCCGCCGGGTGGTGTCGGAGCAGGCGGCGCGTGCCGAGCTCGCCGGCGAGCCGTACAAGCAGGAGCTGATCGGGCTCAAGGGGGCCCCGGCGGACGCCGAGGAGTCGGCCGAGGTGGGCGGCCCGGAGCTGACCATCTACGACAACGTGGACCCGAAGACGCGCTCGGTGGTCTGGAAGGACCTGTGCCGGGGGCCGCACCTGCCGTCCACCAGGGCGATCCCCGCGTTCAAGCTGATGCGCACCGGCGGCGCGTACTGGCGGGGGAGTGAGAAGAACCCGCAGCTCCAGCGGATCTACGGCACCGCATGGGAGACGCGGGAGGCGCAGGAGGCGTACCTGGCCATGCTCGCCGAGGCCGAGCGGCGCGACCACCGGCGGCTCGGCGCCGAGCTGGACCTGTTCTCGTTCCCGGCCGAGATCGGGTCCGGGCTGCCGGTCTTCCACCCCAAGGGCGGGATCGTCCGCCGGGTGATGGAGGACTACTCCCGGCGGCGCCACGAGGAGGCCGGGTACCAGTTCGTCAACACCCCGCACCTGACCAAGGAAGACCTGTTCATCACCTCCGGCCACCTCGAATGGTACAAGGACGGGATGTTCCCGCCCATGGAGCTGGACGGGGCGACCTACTACCCCAAGCCGATGAACTGCCCGATGCACATCCTGATCTACCGCTCGCGCGGGCGGTCGTACCGGGAACTGCCGCTGCGGCTGTTCGAGTTCGGCACCGTCTACCGGTACGAGAAGTCCGGCGTCGTGCACGGCCTGACCCGGGCGCGCGGGTTCACCCAGGACGACGCGCACATCTTCTGCGCGCCCGACCAGCTGGCCAGCGAGCTGGCGTCGCTGCTCAGCTTCGTGGTCGGGCTGCTGCGCGACTTCGGGCTGACCGAGTTCGAGGCCGAGCTGTCCACCCGGCCGGAGAAGTACGTCGGAACCGTGGAGGAGTGGTCCGCGGCCGAGGCCGCGCTCAAGCACGCGCTGGACGCCTCCGGCCTGCCCTACGCGGTTGCCGAGGGCGAGGGCGCCTTCTACGCACCCAAGATCGACGTGCACGTGCGCGATGCCATCGGCCGCCGCTGGCAGCTGTCCACGCTGCAGGTCGACTTCCAGGAGCCCGGGCGCTTCGGCATCGAGTACCAGGCCCCCGACGGGTCACGGCAGCGGCCGTACATGATCCACCGGGCGCTGTTCGGCTCGATCGAGCGGTTCTTCGGCATCCTCGTGGAGCACTACGCGGGTGCGTTCCCGCCGTGGCTGGCGCCGGTCCAGGTGGTCGGCATCCCGATCGCGGACGCGCACGTGCCGTACCTGTCGAAGGTGGCGGCTCAGCTGGCCGAGAACGGGATCCGCGTCACCGTGGACGACTCCGACGACCGGATGCAGAAGAAGATCCGGACCGCCCAGCAGCAGAAGATCCCGTTCATGCTGCTGGCAGGCGATTCCGACGTGGCCGCGGGCGCGGTGTCCTTCAGATACCGGGACGGGTCGCAGAAGAACGGCGTCCCGGTCGCCGAGGCGGTCGCGGAGATCGTGACCGCGGTCCGCGACCGCGTCCAGGTGTGAGCGTGCCGTCCGGGCCGCCGCCGGAAGGGGCCGCGCCTCCGCCGGAATCGATGCCGCCTGGCGCGGGCGTGCCCGACGCGTTCGGCCGGCTGTGGACCCCGCACCGGCTGGCCTACATCCAGGGGGCCGGCAAGCCCACCGGCCCCGGCGCGGACGAGGGCTGCCCGTTCTGCGTCGCGCCCACGCTGTCGGACGAGGAGAGCCTCATCGTGGCGCGCGGCGGCCTGGTGTACGCGATCCTCAACCTGTACCCGTACAACAGCGGCCACGTTCTGATCTGCCCGTACCGGCATGTGGCGGATTACACGGAGCTCAGCGCCACCGAGAGCGCGGAGTTCGCGGACTACACGACGCGGGCGATCCGGGCACTGCGCGCCGCGTCCGGACCGCACGGCTTCAACATCGGGATGAACCTCGGCTCGGTCGCGGGCGCCGGGATCGCCGCGCACCTGCACCAGCACGTGGTACCCCGCTGGGGCGGCGACACCAACTTCATGCCGGTCGTGGGCCGGACCCGGGTGCTGCCGCAGCTGCTGGCCGACACCCGCAAGCTCCTCGCCGACGCCTGGCCGGGAGGGTGACCAGCCGGGCCGTCCCGGCCGCGGTCGCGGCCGGGACGGCTATCGCGACGGCTAGAAGCGCACGAGCTGCCAGGTGGCCCCCGCGTCGCTGGTCAGCAGCAGCTGCCCGGGACGGCCTTCCCGGTTGCCGTCGCTGATGGCCGGGCCGTGGACGACCACCCCGTCGCTGCTGGTGGTGAACCCCAGGTCGTTCCAGCCCTGGCCGCCGTCGTCCGCCAGGTAGGCGGTGCCCCACCGCGCGGCGCCGTCAGCGGAGTAGTACAGCCAGCTCGCGGCGCTGGCCGCGGCGATCACGAGCCGGGTCGGCGTGGCCGCGGCGAGGCCGGACGGGGCGCCGCTGCTCGGCGGAGAGCCGGCCTTGGTCCAGTGCGCGCCGAGGTCGCCGCTCACGTAGGCCGTCTTGTCCTCGTGCCCGGTGTAGCCTTGCCCGGCGCACAGCAGCGCGAGCCCGTCCGGTCCGGTCACCGCCACCGACGACGGCCACGCCACCCCTTCGGTGACGCACGGGGTGGCATGCGTGGCGTGCGTGAGGCCGCCGTCGGAAGTGACCACGACGTTGCTGCCGTCGAGCACCGCCGCCACCCGGGCCCGTGTCGCGATCTCGCCAGGATCGCGCACCCTGGTAACGATCCGCCACGCGCCGCCGGCCAGCGGCCGGCGCACCAGGGTGCCGGCCTGCGCGCACCCGGCCTGCGCGCCGCAGGCGCTCGTAAGCGCCAGGACCTGGCTGTCGATCACCTCCAGCGACAGGATCGAGCCACCCGGCCCGGCGGCCGGGACCCAGCGCTCACCGCCGTCGGTCGTCTCCCACAGGCCGTTGCCGAACACGAACCCGTGCGCCGGGCCGGCGAAGCGGATGCCCCACACGGCCGGCCCGGTGCTGCCTTGCGGCTGCCCGAGCGGCACGACGGGCGCGGGCAGCCCGCGCCAGCGTGCGCCGCGGTCCAGCGTGCGCACGACCGACGTGCACGGCGCGTGCGCGCAGGGCGCCGTGCCCAGCACGAACGCCTCCGCGGGTGAGGCAAACGTGACGGAAGCCGCCGCGAACCCGGGGGGCACGGGGCCGCCGGCCGGCGGTGCCGCACCCGCTGCGGCCGGCGGTGCCGCGGTGCCCGGCGCGGAGGCGGGGGCGGAGGCGGCACCGGAGGCGGAGGCGGCACCGGAGGCGGCACCGTTTCCCGCGCTCGAGGCCGCCGGCCCGCAGCCCGCCAGCGTCACCGCGGCCGCCAGCGTCACCGCGGCCGCCAGCACGCCAGACACCAGCGCGATACGCGACGTCTTCATGGGGTTCCCTCTCCGCGGGGGCAATTCCTTACGGCACTGAAGACGTCGGCGGCCAGCCTCCGGTTAGGGACCTTCGCCGGGCGCTGGACTTCACTCCGGGCGGGAGTCGGCGGCCACCTTGGCGGCGAGGTGCTGCGGGAGCGGCTCGTGCCGCAGGTACCCCCGGGTGAACGAGCCTGTCCCGTGCGAGACCGACCGCAGCTCGATCGAGTACCGGGTGATCTCGAGCTCGGGCACCTCGGCGCGGATCAGCGTCCGCCCGGTGCCGACCGGCTCGGTGCCGAGCACCCGCCCGCGCCTGCCCGACAGGTCCGACATGACCGCCCCGACGTACTCGTCGGGCACCAGGACGGACACCTCGTCGACCGGCTCGAGCAGCATCGGTGCCGCCTTCTCCGCGGCGTCCTTCAGCGCGGCGCGGCCCGCCTTCTGGAACGCCATGTCCGAGGAGTCCACCGGGTGCGCCTTCCCGTCGAACAGCGTCACCCGCACTCCGGTCATCGGGTAGCCGGCCAGTACGCCCTGCTCGAGCTGCGCCCGTACGCCCTTTTCCACCGACGGGATGAACTGCCGCGGCACCACCCCGCCGACGATCTTGTCGACGAACTCGAACCCGTCGCCCCCGGGCAGGGGCTCCACCTCGATATGGCAGATCCCGTACTCCCCGTGCCCGCCGGTCTGCTTGACGTTCCGCCCGAGTCCCCGGGCCGGGGCCGAGATGGTCTCGCGCAGCGGCACCCGCAGCGGCACGGTGTCGACCGACACCCCGTACCGGGACGACAGCCGGTCGAGCAGCACGTCCGCGTGCGCCTCGCCCATGCACCACAGCACGAGCTGGTGGGTCTCGGAGTTCATCTCCAGCCGCATCGTGGGATCCTCGGCGACCAGCCGGGCCAGCGCCGCCGACAGCTTGTCCTCGTCGGCCTTGGACTTGGCGACGATCGCGATGGGCAGCAGCGGCTCGGGCATCGTCCATGGCTCCATCAGCAGCGGCTGCTCCTTGGAGGACAGCGTGTCCCCGGTCTCGGCGGTGCCGAGCTTGGCGACGGCGCAGATGTTCCCCGCCGTGCACGCGGAAAGCGGCCGCTGCTGCTTGCCCAGCGGCGAGGTCAGCGCGCCGATGCGCTCGTCGTCGTCGTGGTCCGGGTGCCCGCGAGCGGCGCGCCCGTGACCGGACACGTGCACCGTCAGATCCGGGCGCAGCGTGCCGGAGAAGACCCGGACCAGGCTGATCCGGCCGACGTAGGGGTCGGAGGTGGTTTTCACGACCTCCGCGAGCAGCGGGCCGTCCGGGTCGCATGTCAGCCCGGAGACTGGCTTCCCCTCCGGCGTGGTCACCGGCGGCAGCGGGTGCTCCAGCGGCGACGGGAACGCCTGGGTCACCACCTCCAGCAGTTCGGCCATGCCGATGCCCATGCCGGACGCGCACGCGAGCACCGGGTAGAAGCTGCCGCGGGCGACCGCCTTCTCAAGGTCTTCGATCAGCACCGAGGTCTCGACCGGCTCCCCGCTCAGGTAGCGGTCCATGAGGGTCTCGTCTTCGCTTTCGGTGATGATGCCCTCGATGAGCTCGTCCCGCAGGGGCCCCATCCGCGCGGCGTCGTCATCACCAGGCTCGGCCACGACCCGGGAACCGGAGGAGTAGTCGTACAGCTTCCCCGACAGCAGCCCGGCCAGCCCGGTGACGCCGGAACCGCTGCCTGACCCGCCCACCGGCAGGTACAGCGGCGCGACCGCGTCCCCGAACGCCGTGCGGCACGCGTCCAGCGCGGCGGCGAAGTCCGCGCGCTGGTGGTCGATCTTGGTAATGACGACGGCGCGCGGCATGCCGACGGCCGCGCACTCTTCCCAGAGCATCTGGGTCACCCCGTCCACCCCGTCGGTGGCGGAGACGACGAACAGCGCGGAGTCGGCGGCGCGCAGCCCCGCCCGCAGATCACCCGTGAAATCGGCGTAGCCCGGCGTGTCGAGCAGGTTCACGGTGATCCCTTCGTGCTCGAAGGGCGCCAGCGTCAGGTTGACGGACCGCTGCTGGCGGATCTCCACCTCGTCGAAGTCGCTGACCGTGGACCCGTCCTCGATCCGGCCGGGCCGCTGTATGGTTCCCGTATACGCGAGCAAGGCCTCGACCAGGCTCGTCTTCCCGCTTCCCGAATGGCCGACCAGCACGACGTTGCGAATGCTTCCCGGCTGGCCGGCCGCCGGTGCCCTGCCGGCGCCTGTAGTGCCCGTCACTCTCGTCGCCTCCTTGCGCTCGATGAGCTGCCGTACTCACAGATGAGCTGCCGTACTCACAGCCTGAACCCGACGGCCGCGTTACCACAAGACCCCCGCGGCGAATCCGCCGGGTGGCGAGAAGGTGACCGGGAAGGCAATGAGGAAGGCCATGACATTCCAGGCAAGTATGATCTTGACGGCCATGCTGAACTTCCTCAGACCCGGTTTCACGCGCCTGTTCAACCCGGTGATACAGGCGCTCGCCCGCACGCCCGTGACGCCGAACATGGTCACCGTGGCCGGGACGGCCGGCGTTTCCGCCAGCGCGCTCGCGCTGTTCCCCATCGGGGAGCTGTTCCCGGGCGCCGCCGTCGCCACCGTCTTCGTCTTCACCGACATGCTTGACGGCATGCTCGCCCGGGTCAAGGGCGACAGCGGGCCGTGGGGCGCGTTCCTCGACTCTACGATGGACCGGGTGGGGGATGCCGCGGTGTTCGGCGGCCTGACGATCTGGTTCATCCGGGACCCGGCCGACCACGTGCTCGCCGTCGTGACGCTGTTCTGCCTGGCCTGCGGGATGTGCGTGTCGTACGTCAGGGCCCGCGCCCAGAGCCTCGGCCTCGCGTGCGACGTCGGCCTCATCGAACGGCCGGAACGGCTGCTGATCGGGCTGACCGCGGCCGGCCTGTCCGGGCTCGGCGTGCCGTACGTCCTGCCCATCGGGCTGTGGGCGCTCGCGGCGGGGAGCCTTTTCACGCTGGGGCAGCGGATGCACGCTGTGTACCAGGACGCTAAGGGGAGGAAGGCTGAGAGGGAGCCTGAGAGGGAGCATGGTGCGTGAGCGGCTGGTCAGCGCGGCGTTCGGCGCTGGATGGACGCTGGTGTGCCGGCTGCCCGAGTCGTGGGCGCGCGCCCTGTTCATGCTGGGGGCGGACATCGCGTGGCGGCGGCAAGGCCACGGCGTCCAGGTTCTGGAGGGAAACCTGCTCAGGGTCCTCCGAACGAACGCGGCCGACTCCCCGGGCCGCCACAGCGTAGACGGCAAGGAACTGCGCGCCCTGTCCCGGAAGGTGCTGCGCTCCTACGCCCGGTATTACCTGGAGGCCTTCCGGCTCCAGGTGATACCGCGGCAGCGGATCCTGGACGGGATGCACGTCAACCAGCCGAACGTCGACCTGACCCTGGAGCACCTGAGGAGGGGCCGGGGGGTGATCTACGCGCTGCCGCACATGGGCGACTTCGAGCACGCCGGCCTGTGGATCAACCTCAACGGGGCGGGCTCGTTCACCACCGTGGCCGAACGGCTCAAGCCCGACTCCGTCTACGAGCGGTTCCTGCGGTTCCGGCGGAGCCTCGGCATGGAGGTGCTGCCGACGACCGGCGGGCCGCACCCGTTCGGGGTGATGGCGCAGCGGCTGCGGGCCGGGAAGCTGGTGTGCATCGTCGCCGACCGGGACCTGTCTGACACCGGCGTCGAGGTGGACTTCTTCGGGGAGAAGGCGCTGCTGCCGGCCGGGCCGGCCGCGCTCGCGGTGCAGACGGGGGCCGCCCTGATGCCTGTGGCCTGCTGGTTCATCGGCGACACGGAGTGGGGCGCGCACGTCTATGACGAGATCGCCGTGCCGGCGGACGGCGACCGCAGGCAGAAGGTGGCCGCGATGACCCAGCAGCTCGCCGCCGTCTTCGAGCAGGCGATCAGGGAGCATCCGGAAGACTGGCACATGCTCCAGCGGGTCTTCGTCGCCGACCTGGACCCCGGGCGCCTTGCCCCCGGCCGGAGCGGGAGCAGGGACGATAACGATAACAGCAATAAGTATCCAGGGGAGGGCGGCACGCCGGGCGAGGGCGGCACGCCGGGCGAGGGCGGCACGCCGGGGAAGGGCGATAACAGCAACAGGACTCTGGCATGAGGATCGGCATCGCCTGCCCGTACTCCTGGGACGTGCCCGGCGGGGTGCAGCAGCACATCAGGGACCTGGCCGAGGCGCTCATCGGGATGGGCCACGAGGTGTCGGTGATCGCCCCGGCCGACGACGACCGGCCGCTGCCGGACTACATCGTCCCGGCGGGCAAGGCGATGCCGGTCCCGTACAACGGGTCGGTGGCGCGGCTGGCGTTCGGCCCGCTGTCGGTGAGCCGGGTCCGCCGCTGGCTCAAGGACGGCGGCTTCGACGTCTTGCACGTGCATGAGCCGGCCGTGCCGAGCCTGTCCCTGCTGGCCTGCTGGGTGGCCGCGGGCCCGATCGTGGCGACCGTGCACACCGCGATGCCGCGGTCCCGCGTGCTGCTCGCCGCCCAGCCGGTGCTGCGCAGCGCGCTGGAGAAGATAGACGGCCGGATCGCCGTGTCGGAGGCGGCGCGCACGACGCTGGTCGAGCACCTCGGCGGGGACGCCGTGCTCATCCCCAACGGCGTCGCGACCCGCCGCTACCGGCACGCGGAGCCGCTCGACGGATGGCCGGGGACGGGCGGCGCGATCGGCTTCCTCGGCCGGATGGAAGAACCGCGCAAGGGCCTGTCGGTGCTGCTCAAGGCCTTCGAGATCCTCGCCGCGGAGCGCGCCGGCCTGCGGCTGCTGATCGCCGGCCCCGGCGACGCCGGCGAGCAGCGGCACAAGCTGCCGGAGCCGCTGCGGGACCGGGCCGTCTTCCTCGGCGAGGTGACCGAGGAGGAGAAGGTCCGCGTCCTGCACTCGGTCGACGTCTTCTGCTCGCCGAACACCGGCGGCGAGTCCTTCGGCATCGTCACCGCCGAGGCGATGGCGGCCGGGGTGCCGATCGTCGCCAGCGACATCGACGCGTTCCGGCAGCTGCTGCGCGACGGCCGCGCCGGGGAACTGTTCGCCGCCGGCGACGCCGGCGACCTGGCCGCGGCAGCGGCCCGGCTGCTGGACGACCCCGCGCGCCGCGCCGAGCTCTCGGTGGCGGCGCTGGCGGCGGTGGCCGACTACGACTGGGACGTCGTCGCCCGCGAGGTGGTCAGCGTCTACGAGACCGTGGTGATGGGCCGCGCCACCGTCGGCGTAGCCCAGTGAGCCCAGTGAGAAGGCAAGGCATTGATGCTGACCCTGGTCATCTTGATCGTGTTCGTCGTCGTGATAGGCGGCGTCTACGTCTCCTGGCGGGCCGGCCGCCTGGACCGGCTGCACAACCGGGTGGAGGCCGCCCGCACCGCGCTGGACCTGGCGCTGGTGCGGCGCAGTTCGGCGGCCTACGAGCTGGCGTCGTCGGGGCTGCTCGACCCGGCCACCAGCCTGCTGCTCGCCGACGCGGTGCGCCGCGCCAAGGACGCCGCCCCCGGCGAGCGCGACCTGGCTGAAAGCGATCTCACCCGCGCGCTGCGCGCGGCGTTCGGCCAGCCCGGCTTCCGCGACGAGATAGAGGCCAAGGAGTCGGCGAGGGAACTGGTCGCCGACGTCGAGTCGGCGGCGCACCAGGTGTTCATCGCGCGCAAGTTCTACAACGACGTGGCCGCGCGGACGATCGACGCCCGGCGGCGGCCGCTGGCCCGGGTGTTCCGGCTGTCGGGCAACGCGCCGCAGCCGGAGTTCTTCGAGATGGACGACGAGCTGGCAGGCGCCGGTACGTGACCCGGCACCGGGAAGCCCCCGCCGGCACGGGGCCGCCGCAGGCGGCCGGGAGGTTCCGGGCGCCGTCCCGGACTAGCATGTAACCAAGCACGTCCGCACCGGGAGGTTTTGACAGTGTCCACCGTTGACGCAGCGTCTGGAGCCGAAAGAGGCGCCACGGCCCGTTCGGAAGAATCGGAGAGGCAGACGGGCACCGCGCGGGTCAAGCGTGGCATGGCGGAGATGCTCAAGGGCGGCGTGATCATGGACGTGGTGACGCCGGAGCAGGCCAAGATCGCCGAAGACGCCGGGGCGGTCGCGGTGATGGCGCTTGAGCGCGTGCCCGCGGACATCCGCGCGCAGGGCGGCGTCGCCCGGATGAGCGACCCGGACATGATCGAGTCGATCATCAACGCGGTGTCGATCCCGGTCATGGCCAAGTGCCGGATCGGGCACTTCGCCGAGGCCCAGGTGCTCCAGGCGATCGGCGTCGACTACATCGACGAGTCGGAGGTCCTGACGCCGGCCGACGAGGCCCACCACGTGGACAAGTGGAAGTTCACCGTGCCGTTCGTCTGCGGCGCGACGAACCTGGGCGAGGCGCTGCGGCGGATCGCCGAGGGCGCCGCGATGATCCGCTCCAAGGGCGAGGCCGGCACCGGCAACGTCGTGGAGGCGACGCGGCACATGCGCGCGCTGTCCGCCGGGATCAAGCGCCTGGCCGGCCTGGCGCCCGAGGAGCTGTTCACCGCCGCCAAGGAGCTCCAGGCGCCGTATGACCTGGTCGCCGAGGTCGCCAGGGAGGGCAAGCTCCCCGTCGTGCTGTTCACCGCCGGCGGCATCGCGACGCCCGCCGACGCCGCGATGATGATGCAGCTCGGCGCCGAGGGCGTGTTCGTCGGCTCCGGCATCTTCAAGTCCGGCGACCCGGCCA
>DATGLH010000022.1:0-19047 GCA_035294225.1 Trebonia sp. | reverse complement strand
CGGCTTCGACACCCCGGCCTTCACGCCCATCTTCGTCGCCGCCCGCCTGCCCGGCTGGACCGCGCACATCGCCGAGCAGCTCGCCGAGGGCAGCCTCATCCGCCCCCTGGCCGCCTACGACGGCCCCGCCGAACGCCACCTAGCCGCCTGACCTATCCGGCGTCCAGGGATGCGGCCGGGGCAGCCGGCCCGCGGGCCGGCCGGCCCGGGTGCGGCCACTGCCCGGCCGGCTCCTGGGCTGCGGTCACTGCCCGGCCGGGGCAGGGACCTGCCGGCCTCCGGCTCGGTCATCGAGTAGCAGGAGAACACCTCGCCGTCCAGCAGCGGGCGCAGGTACCGCTCCTTCTGCCGGGGGGTGCCGTAATGGGCGATGGTCTCGGCGTTGCCGGTGTCCGGCGCCTGGCAGCCGAAGATCACCGGTGCCCAGCCCGACCGTCCCAGGATCTCGTTGAGCAGGCACAGCTTGAGCTGGCCGTATCCCTGGCCGCCCAGCTCCGGCCCGAGGTGCGTGGCCCACAGGCCCTGGGCGCGCACGGCCTGCTTGAGCGGGTCGATGACCTTGCGCATGGTCTCGTCGGGCGGGGTGAACACCAGGTCCGGCCAGAGGAGGTCCAGCGGCTCCACCTCCGAGCGCACGAACGCGCCGGCCCAGTCCAGCTTCGCCTGGAACTCGGGCTCGGTCTCGAAGTCCCACGACATGCGGTGTCCTTCCTCTTGTACGGCGGCGGTCACCGCCCGCCGTCTCGCCCTCCTCTTTATCCCGAACGTACGCGGCTGACTCCCCGGGTACGCTGAGTTCGCTATGGTCAAGTCGGCCGATGACCCCGACGATGCCGTGCTGGCCGACACCTCGCGGGTGGTCCGCTGGGCGGGTCCCGCCTTCGCCCTGCTCTCGCTCGTGCTCATCCCGTGGACCGTCTACCTCGGGTTCTCGCTCCCGGATCGGCAGGTCTCGCGCCACTACAACATCGCGTGGGTGGGGTTCGACGTCATGGAGATGGTCGCGCTGGGCGCCACGGGGTACTTCGCGATCCGGCACTCCCGGTACCTGGCGGTGACCGCGGCCGCGGCGGCGACGCTGCTCGTCGTCGACGCCTGGTTCGACGTCCTGACGTCGCCGCGGAACCAGATCCTCCAGGCGATCCTGCTGGCAGCGCTCATCGAGCTTCCGCTGGCGGCCCTCTGCGCGTGGCTGAGCTACCACACCGAGCACCTCGCAGAACGCAAGCTCACCCTCCTCCCGCGCCCCGGCCTCCTCCGCCGCCCCTGACCGCCGGGCGCCGCCCGGACGGCTGGCGCACCGCCCCGGACGCGAAGCCCGGCTCCGGCGCCGTCGTCAGGGCGTCCGGGCCGCTTCGGCCCGGACGATGAGGATCGCGCTCTCCAGGGCGGACGTCTGCCGCG
The DNA here is from genome assembly GCA_035294225.1 of Trebonia sp. Classification (GTDB taxonomy): domain Bacteria; phylum Actinomycetota; class Actinomycetes; order Streptosporangiales; family Streptosporangiaceae; genus Trebonia. The sequence goes on along the minus strand of DATGLH010000022.1, from coordinate 17,643 downwards.
CCTTGTACGGCGAGACGGCCGCGCTGGGCCTACGGGGACGCGACATGGCCGCCGTGCTGCGCCATCGAGGCCCGCACGGACGGGCAGCTGTCATGGAGATCGCCGCGCGGCGGCGGGCTGGTCAAGGCAGCGGGCGCAGGTGCTGGCTGGGGCGGTTGCCGCTTGCGGTGAAGACGCCGCATGCATCGCGGACCGAGCAGGCGCGGCAGATGCCGGGGTAGCCGTTCTTCCAGTCGCTGATCGAGCGGACCGCGTACGGCCACAGGCGCCGGCCGAGGACGCAGAGCTGGTGGTTGTATATCCGCGTCGCTATTGCGGCTGTTACGAGTATGCCGGCCGCCTCGGCAAGTTCGCGCTGGTAGTCGGCGGGATCGACCCAGACCAGCGGCGAATTCGGCCGGGCCAGGCCGGTCATCTCCAGTCCCATCAGCGCGACCTGGGCGACGAAGGGCAGGTTCCGCGCGATGAATGCCGCCAGGCTGGCGAGCGCGGGAACGGTGTGCCGCTGGATTACCATCCGGATTTCCGCCGCTTGGCCGAGCGAGGCCAGGTTGAGGATGCCGCGCACCGTCTCGTCGGACGCGCCGGCGGCTTGAACGATGAAACCGTGCAGGCCCGGCTCGGGCGCGTACAACGGAATGCCGACCACGATATCGGCAAGGCCGACGCCGCGTAGCGGCGCGTGAACTCGGGATCGGCGAAACGGCGGCCGCTGGACAGCAGGTGTACTGACAGCCCGGGCGCGACCGGCTTGCAGTGGTCAAGTAGGCCAGTAAGCGCGTCCGCGTGCAGCGTTGGCTCGCCGCCAGTAGGGCTGAGCGCCCGCGCGTCCGCAGGCAGCAGGCTGATCACCTTCCTTGCCCGGTCGAACAGCCAGGAGTCGTCGCGGTCCTTCGGCGGCCGGGAGCACATGAGGCGGTAGTTGTCGCACTGCTCGGTGAGCAGCAGGCTGTTGTGCCTGGCGGAATTCTTCCGCAACACGGTGACCCGGCGGCCATCGCCGGGGACGTGGATGATGTCGCCCGCGTCGAGGCGCGCCAGCTCAGCGCCGAGCCTGAGCACTGAGCGGGGCATCCCGGCCCCGGATCCCGCCCCGGCCCCGGATCCCGCCTTCCCGGTGAAAGCGGCGCGGCCAGTGCGGGTGACGCGCCGACCGCGACCGCGGCCGCCGCGGCGGCCAGCGGGAGAATCCGCGGCTTCGGCGCGGCGGGACCACGCCAGCGTTGCCCCGGGCGGATTCCCTCACGAAGGGGAACATGGGCGGCGGTGCAGGCGAAGTTACGGGACCGTTCGGTGCAAATGCCCGGCATCGGTCCGGGACCGACGGTTCACCCGCCGAGTACTTCGCCGTCCCGGACGTGGCGGGGACCGGTCACCCGCACGTCGCCTATGACTACGGCACCCGCCCCGAACGTGACGTCGCCTTCCACCTCGAGGCGGCGGCAGCGGCGCAGCGACGGCGCGCCGGCGGGGAACCGCTTCTCGAAGCCGGACAGCAGCCGGTAGAACTCCTTGTCCAGCGTGACAACGGGCCCCTGGCCGTCGAAGGCGGGCCTCATCTGCCCGTCGCTGGTGAGCTCGTAGGCGTCGGAGCGCACGACCAGCAGGTCGTCCGTGGTCTTCACCGGCGCGAACCGGGAGCGGGGGACCGCGACGGCCCGGGCGCCGGGGATCGAGCCGATCGCCGCGCCCATCGCCGACTCGAGCTGGATCACCGGGGTGCTCCCCGGGTCGCGCGGGTCGACGGTCTTCCGGTTGGCGATCAGCGGCAGCAGCGGTGCCGCCGGGTCGGCGGCCTGTAGCTCGGCGAGCGCGCGCAGGTCGATCCAGATGTTGTTGGTGTTGTACCAGCGCCAGCGTTCCACGTCGGTGAACGAGGTGTCGCCGTCGGGCACCTGCGCCGTCTCCCGCAGCACCACCCGGCCCTGGTAGCGGGCGAGGTGACCGCCCTTGCGGTCGGCTGGGGTGCCGCGCACCGCCTCCAGCGCGAACGGCACCTGCTCCGCGGCCAGCCACGCGGCGATCCGGACGTCGGCGACCGCGCCGAGGTTGTCGGAGTTGGACACGAAGGCGTACCGCAGCCCGGCGCCGAGCAGGGCCTCCAGCGTCCCCGACGCCGCCAGCGCGGGGTAGATGTCGCCGTGCCCGGGCGGGCACCACTCCAGCTCCGGGTCGGCCGGCCACTGCACCGGCTGCCAGTCATCGGCACGGATCTTGGGCTCGCGGCCTTGCAGGAAATCCAGCGGCATGCCGGGCACGCGCAGGCCGTCATAGCGGGCCAGCGCCTCCAGCGAGGGACCCCGGGTGGCCGCGGAGTTCATCAGCACCAGCGGCAGCCGGGCGCCGTGCCGCTCGCGCAGTGCCAGCACCTGCGTAACGGCGACATCGAGGAAGGTCTTGCCGGGCTTGATCTCGAGCAGCGACTTCGGCCCGGACAGGCCCATGCTCGTCCCCAGGCCGCCGTTGAGCTTGATGACCGCCAGCCGGCCGAGCACGTCACGGGCCTGGCCGGGTGGCGGCTCGGGCAGTTCCTCCAGGCGCGGCAGCTCCGCGATCGGCTCCAGCGCCTCGCCCGGCAGGAGCCCGGCCCGGGGCTCGCTCAGCTGCCGCAGCCGCCTGCGCAAGGCGGCCAGCTCAGCGCCGCACACGCCGCCCGCCTCGGCCTTGGCCAGGACAGCGGCGACATCGCCGGGCGTCTTCATGCTGCTGTTTCCTCCACGCGTGTTCCTCCAGGCGCGCCGACCGGCGCCGCGGCACCACGCGTACCCGGGCGGCCTCGCCTTATGCCTGCCATGAGCCTGGTCACTTCCTGAGCCTGGTCACTTCCTGAGCCTGGTCACTTCTGGGGCCTCCGCGACCGCCAGGCCAGGATGGACGTGCGCGAGAGCCCCGACAGGACCGAGGCGAAGCTCGCGAGCGAGCCGACGGAGAACGCCGAGGCGAACGACCCAGCGGACCCGATGCTCAGGATCGAGCCCGCGGAACCGATGCTCAGGATCGAGCCGGCGGACCCGATGCTCAGGATCGAGCCGGCGGAACCGATGCTCAGGATCGAGCCCGCGGAACCCCTGGAGACGTCCTTGATGCGCACGGGCCCATTCTTCCAGTTGCCGCCGGCCGCTGGCCGGCTACCGTCGCCCGCTGGCCGGCTATCGTTGCCCGCTGGCCGGCTACCGTTGCCTCCCGGCCGGCTACCGTTGCCCCCCGGCCGGCTACCGTCGCCCGCCGCGCGGGCCCGGCTCTCCCCGCCAGCGGCGTGGACTCGTGCTGTAGGTTCGGGTGCCATGCCGACGATTCTGATCACCGGGGCCGCGGGCCGGATCGGGACCATGCTCAGGCCCCGGCTGGCGCGCCCGGGCCGGGTGTTCCGCCTGCTCGACGTGGCTCCGGTGGGTTCCCTGGGCCCGTCCGAGGAGGCGGTGACGGCCTCAGTCACCGACCTGTCCGCCATGACCGCCGCCTGCGACGGCGCCGACGCGGTCATCCACCTAGGCGGCATCCCCGCCGAGGCACCCTGGGAGCGCATCCTCGACGTCAACATCAACGGCACCCGCACCGTCTTCGAGGCCGCCCGCAGGGCGGGCGTTCCCCGCGTGGTCTACGCCTCGTCGAACCACGCGGTCGGCTTCGCGCCCCGGGAGAGCTTCCCCGTTCCCGACTACGCCTATCCCGCTCCGGACACCTATTACGGGGTGTCCAAGGCGGCGGGCGAGGCGACTGCCGCGCTCTACGCGCGCCGCTACGGCATGGACGCCGTCTGCGTCCGCATCCTGTCCTGCTTTGAGCGGCCGCGCAACCCGCGGATGCTCTCCACCTGGCTTTCCCCGGACGACGCTGGCCGCCTCTTCGAGGCATGCCTCACCGCGCCGTCGCCGGGTTTCCGCGTTATCTACGGGGTCTCCGCCAATACCCGCGGCGGCTGGGTCTCCCTCGCCGAGGCCCGCGCGCTCGGCTACCAGCCCCGTGACGATGCCGAGGCCTATGCCGCCGAGGTCCTCGCCGCGCACGGCGAGCCCGCCCCCGACGACCCGGTGTTCCGCTACCTGGGGGGTGAGTTCACCTTCCCCGCCATGGACGCCGACAGGCTGTCCTAGTCCCGCCAGGCGGGCCCGCGGCGCCTGCGTCCCTGCCCTAGCCCTCCGGCAGCTCCGGCAGCGCCAGCCGCCCTTCCGGCGGCACCCCCGCGACATCACCCGCATACCCCCCCACTCCGGCAGCTCCGGCAGCGCCAGGTGGCCCTTCCGGCAGCGTCGGCCGCCCGTTTTGTCCTGATTGCCGGAACCTTGCCTTAAGGGTCTGGTGCCGTCGTTCATGATCCGGTAAGAATTTTGCACCTATTCCGAATTTTTTCTTCATAATGAAAGATTTTTCGGCATGCGGCCGGTGCGCGGGGCCAGGCCGAGGCAGGCCAGCGAGGCCCGGGCGTGCCGCAGGGCCTGGCGGGCCGTCGGCGCGGGGTCGACGCCGAGCAGCCGCCGCCGGTGCGCCTCACCCAGGAGCAGGGAGAACAGCGGCTCGGCGAGCGGCACGCGGGCCTGTCCCTGCTCGGCGAGGATGTGCTCCGCGAGCCGTGCGATGTGCCGGGCATCACCCTGGTCATGCAGCACCCGGGCCAGCTCGGGGAACCGGGCCGACTCGGCGATGACGAGGCGGTGCAGGCCCACGAGCTCGTCGGAGTGCAGCCGGAAGACGATGCGCGCGGCGAGCGTCTCCAGCGTGTGGCGGTCGGTGGCGGCGTCCAGGCTCACGGTGGAGGCCAGGTCCTTGACCATCGCGGTGAACAGCCCCGCCTTGTCCCCGAAGTAGGCGTAAATTGTGCGCTTGGTCACACGCGCGGCGCTCGCGAGCACGTCGATGCTGGTCGAGCCGAAGCCGGAGCTGAGGAAGACGCCGAGCGCCGCCGTGAGGATTTCGGCTTCCCTGGCACGCCGTTCATCCCGGGTCGGCCGTCCGCGCTTACGCTCGGCGGTGACCTGGGACTGCTCGGTCATCGCGCGACCTTTCTCTGGTGCCGGAGTCGGCAGGCAAGCCAGCGTAAACCACGATTAAAATGACACTATATAGTCTCATTACCTCGCGGCGGCCGCGCTGACCAGCGCGGGCCGCGCGAGCGGAGGGTGGAGGAAGGCTGTCCAATGGCAACTGCGGCACGTCAGCGGCGGGATAAGGATGTGCCCGGTACCGCGGGCCGTGACGAGCAACTGCGCCAGTTCTACAAGGACATGGTGCTGATCCGCCGGTTCGAGGAGCGCGCGGCGCGTGCCTACACGGAGGCGCTCATCGGCGGCTACTGCCACCTGAACCTGGGCGAGGAGGCGGCAGTGGTGGGCCTGATGTCCGCCCTGCGGCCCACCGACTACCTGTTCACGAACTACCGCGAGCACGGCTACGCCCTGATGCGCGGGATCGAGCCGAAGAAGGTCATGGCCGAGCTGTACGGCCGCGTCGACGGCGTCTCCAAGGGCTGGGGCGGGTCGATGCACATGTTCGATCTCACGCACCGCCTGCTCGGCGGGTACGGCATCGTCGGCGGCCAGCTCCCGATTGCCACGGGCGCGGCCCTCGCGATCGACTACCGGGGGGGCGACGAAGTGGTGATGTGCACGATGGGCGACGGGACCGCGGCGATCGGCGCGTTCCACGAGTCGCTCAACATCGCGGCGCTGTGGAACCTGCCCATCGTCTTCGTCGTGATCAACAACCACCTCGGCATGGGCACGACCGTGGAGAAGTCTTCGGCCGAGCCCGAGCTCTACAAGCGCGGCGCGGCGTACCGGATGGCGTCGGCGCGGGTCGACGGGTTCGACCCGGCCGCCGTGCACGACGCGGCGGCGGAGGCCATCGCCAGCGCCCGGGCCGGCAAGCCCTACCTGCTGGAGGTGATGACCGAACGGCTGCGCGGTCACTCCGTCGTCGATCCTGCCAAGTACCGGTCGGCCGAGGAGGTCAAGCGGCTCAAGGCCAACGACGTGCTCCGTGTCTTCGGCGAGAAGCTGACCGCCAACGGAATCCTCGACGCCGACGCCATCGCCGCGATCGAGGCGGACGTCGCCAAGGTGGTCGCGGAGGCCGCCGACTTCGCCGCGGGCAGCCCGCACCCGGACGTGGCCACCTTGTTCGACTACACCTACGCGACCCCCGTCGCCAACGATTCCCGCCGTCTCCCCGGCCAGCCGCTCTTCGAGCCGGCGCCGTTCCCGCAGACCCCGTTCCCGCAGAGCGGAGCATCCGCATGACGATCATGACCTACCGCCAGGCGCTGCATGACACGCTCCGGGCGGAGATGCTCAGGGACGACAGCGTCTTCCTGATGGGCGAGGAGATCGGCGTCTTCGAGGGCTCCTATAAGATCACCGCCGGGCTTCTCGCCGAGTTCGGCGAGAAGCGCGTCCGGGACACCCCGATCGCGGAGGAGGGCTTCGCCGGGGCCGCCATCGGCGCCGCGATGCTCGGCCTGCGCCCGGTCGTCGAGATGATGACCATCAACTTCTCCATGCTGGCCTTGGACCAGATCGTGAACCACGCCGCGAAGATCTACGGAATGTTCGGCGGCCAGGCCCGCGTGCCGATGGTGATCCGCACTCCCGGCGGCGGTGGCCAGCAGCTCGGCGCCACTCACTCGCAGAACATCGAGCTGTACTACGCGTTCGTCCCCGGCATGAAGGTGGTGGCGCCGTCTAACCCGGCTGACGCGAAGGCGCTGCTGCTCGCCGCGATCCGTGACGACGACCCGGTGCTCTTCCTGGAGAACCTCGCCCTGTACAACACCAGGGGAGAGGTCCCGGAGGACGACACCCCGGCCGAGATCGGCAAGGCCGCGGTCACCCGCGCCGGCCGGGACCTGACGCTCATCGGCTACTCGCGGATGGCGCACCTCGCGTCTGAGGTCGCCGCTCAGCTCGCGGAGTCCGAGGGCCTGGACATCGAGGTCGTCGACCTGCGCAGCCTGCGTCCCCTGGACCGGCCCACGATCATCGAGTCGGTTAGGAAGACCCATGCCGCCGTCGTCCTCGAGGACGACTGGCTGACCTACGGCATCGGCGCGGAGGTCGCGGCATCCATCTCCGACGGCGCCTTCGACTACCTGGACGCGCCGGTCCGCCGGGTCGCGATGGCCGAGGTGCCGATGCCCTACGCGAAACCGCTGGAGACCGCTGCCCTGCCGTCGAAGGACGACGTGATCGCCGCCATCGGCCAGACGCTTGCCGCAGTGGGCTACCGCACCATCCCGGCAGGAGCCTGACTCCCGTGATCGAGATCAAAATGCCGCGACTTTCCGACACGATGACGGAAGGTGCCATCTCCACCTGGCACAAGCACCCGGGCGATCCCGTCGCCGTCGGCGATGTCCTTGTGGAGATCGAGACCGACAAGGCGGTCATGGAGTTCGAGGCCTACCAGGCTGGCACGCTGTCGAAGATCCTCGCCGAGGAAGGCCAGGTCGTGGACATCGGCACCACGATCGCGCTGCTCGACGACGGCAGCGGAGCGAGCGAGCCGTCTGCGCCGTCCGCGCCGTCTCCGCAGGGTGCCGCGGCCGCGCCGCCGGAGCCGTCGCCGCAGGGTGCCGCGGCCGCGGCGAGCAGCGCGCCGTCCGGCAGCCGACTGCTTGCCTCGCCCCTGGTCCGCAAGATCGCCCGCGAGAAGCACCTGGACCTGACCGGTATCTCCGGCACCGGCCCCGGCGGCCGCATCATCCGGGCAGACCTGAGCGGCCTGCTGGCCAACGGCGCCCCGGATCAGGCGCCCGCCGCCGCGGCGGCGTCCCCGGCCGCTCCCGCGGCCCCGGCGCAGGCACCCGCCCCCGCTCCGGATCAGGCGCCCGCCCCAGGCCAGGCGCCCGCCTCGGCACCGGCGCAGGCACCGCAGCCCGCTGCCGACGAAGCGCGCCGGTCGCGGAGCGTGCCGGTGAGCCAGGTCCGCCGGGTCATCGCCCGCCGCCTGGCCGCGAGCGCCCGTGAGATCCCGCACTTCTACGCGACCGCGGCCGCCGATGCCGAAGAGCTCATGAGCCTGCGCGCAGCCCTGAACGCGCAGCTCACCGAGGCGGGACGGCCGAAGGTCAGCGTCAACGACCTGCTCATCCGGGCCGCCGCGCTTGCGCTGCGCGAGCACCCCGAGGTCAACGTCTCCTACGACGACGCGAGCACCACCATGCTCATGCACGACCGGATCAACGTCGGCGTCGCGGTCGCCGCCGAGAGCGGCCTGATCGTCCCGGTCATCCGGGACGCGGACACCAAGACCGTCACCCAGATCGGGGCCGAGGCCAGGGAACTGATCGCCCTCGCGAACGAACGCAAGCTCACCCCGGCACAGACCAGCGGAGGAACGTTCACGATCAGCAACCTCGGCATGTACGGGGTGGAGGACTTCACGGCCATCATCAACCCGCCCGAGGCGGCGATCCTGGCCGTCGGCGCGACCGCCCGCGAGCCGGCGGTGGTCGGCGACGCCATCGTCCCCCGCTACCGGCTCCGGTACACCCTCTCCTGCGACCACCGCGTCATCGACGGCGCTCTCGCCGCCCAGTTCCTCAAGACCCTGACCGGCCTCATCGAACACCCCTGGATGATCTTCGCCTGAGGCACCCTGGCGGCGCGGGCCGCCCGGCGGTTATCAAAGCGCGGTGTCGATGAGCGCGACCTGGTAGACGCAATCGTCGGGAACGGCCACTGTCAACTGCTCCATTGGATAGCCGGCCGATTGCACGAGGTCAGCTAGCTCAAAGATGCTCCGCTGAAAAAGCGCAGGCCACCGGATAACGTGTTCAAACGATTCCTGCCCGGGGCGCGGCCGGAGCATGTTCCCGAACAGGACGAGGGCGCCGGGCGCCAGGACTTCGCGGATACGGCGCAGCAGGTCGACGGCCATCATGTCGGGGAGATACTCAAATAGGCCGATCATCTCAACTACGTGCTGTGAGGCGGCGCCGAGGTGCGGCCGGAGGTCGGCCGCGCGCAGCCGCCTGCGATCGAGCAGGCCGGTGAGGAAAATATTCAGGTGCAGGCCAGGTGCCTCCTGGGCCACGACAGAGCGCCCGGCCGCCAGCGCCAGCGGATCGTGGTCCAGGAGCGAAACCGAGGCCACGGGAATGCCACGGTCCTTCAACTGCTCAGACAATCTCGCGACGGGATGAGCGGCGCCGCAGGCCAGGCTCGCTATCCGTACCGCCTGCTGCCATCGGGAAGACCGCTCCAAGACGAGCTCAGTGGCCGCGATCGCCCGCGTGCGGATCGCGCGCGCGTCACGGTGCCCCCGCAGGCACATCTGGATGACCCGCGAGCGCCGGGTGGTCAGGAAGACGCGATAACGATCGGTTAGCCGGGCGGCCCGTTCGGCGCCCACCGCCGCCGCGAGTTCCTCCTGCGGAGTCCGGCCCCACGGGAACGGGGCGAGCAGGTCGTCGATCGTGAGCCCGGAGCCGAGGAACTCGGTGCGGTCAGGGCGGTAAACCGGCAGCAATGCGATGGCCAGCTTCCGGACGTTCATCCACGCGGGGAGTGCCGGATAGCGGGCCTCATCGAGGAACACGCTGGGATTCGGCTTCCCGGCCGCTATGAAATCCATAGTCTCCCGGAGGGCTGCATCAAAAATTTCATCGGCGGCCTCCTGGTCCTCCGGAGACAGCAGGTATGGATCCGGGACGGGAAAGATGGAACCGTTTCCACCTCGCACGCAGAGTTGTTTGATCTGCGATTCGATCGCCCTGCGAATATCCGCATCCCGGCTCTCGCGATCTGTGTAGGCAAGCGTCATCCACAACCTCCAGCGCGTCATTCAATCGAATATGCGGTCAATCATTCTTGCCGGGGCGTCATGCTGTGCCGCGCACTGAACCGCGGCCCGGCAGCACGAACTGAACCGCGGCCCGGCAGATCGTAAGCTCCGCGCCGAAGCCTACCGCAGCGCCACCGGATTCGAAGGGGATTCCCGCAGAAGGGCCGGTGAATGACGCATGCGCCAGGCCGTTCGATCGGACAAAGACCGCCGTCCCGGATTCCGGAAACCTCGCTGCATAGCGCAAGCGAACTAACAGCTCAGGACGCCAGCGCACATGTTAACCGTTTTATGGCCGCGCTCATTACGGCGCATGCCGCTTCCGCGCCGCGATGCCGGAGGCCGGTCGGTGCGGCGGGTCACCCCGGCGTTGCCCCCTGGCGTTCACGGCGCGCGGGTTTCATGATTTACCGGCCGATACCGGTTCCGTACATTGACCATAAGCGGCCTGTGCGGTCAGCCGCCGGTGCCCGCTGACCGCGTTCACGAGGGAGAGGCGCGATGACGGACACCCTTTCCACCTACGCGCAGAGCCAGCCGGACAAGCCTTGCGTCATTGACGACAGGCCGGACGGGACCGTCGTCACGTGGACGTACGCCGAGCTCGAGGCGCAGTCCAACCGGGTGGCGAACCTGCTGCTCCGGCTGGGGGCCGGGCCGGGCACGAAGGTGCTGTGGTGCGGGCCGAACTCGCCCGAGGTCATCGCGGTCATGAACGCCACGAGGAAGATCGGCGCGATCGCCGTGCCGCTGAACTACCGGCTGACCGCCGAGGAGGCGCGCTACGTCATCGACCACAGCGACGCCGAGGTCGCCTACGTGGACCATGAGTACGCGCCCATGTTCGCCATGCTCCGCGGCCGGCTGGAGAAGGTGCGGCACATCATCGCGGTCGGCGGCCCGGCCCCGGGCGGGATGCTGGGCGACGCCGACATCGCGGCCGCGCCGGCCGGCGCGCCCGGTGCCGGGGATGCCGCCGGCGCGGGCGGGACGATGATCTACACCTCCGGCACGACCGGCAAGCCGAAGGGCGCGCTCCGGACCGGCGCCCCGGATCCGGGGTTCCTCGGCGCCCTGCTGGGCCTGTTCGGCTACCGGAGCGACGATGTTCACATCACCTCCGGCCCGCTGTACCACAGCGGGCCCAGCGCGTTCCTGGGTGCCGCCCTGCTCTACGGCCAGACGATCGTCGTGCAGCGCAAGTTCGACCCCGAGGACTGGCTGCGGCTGGTGGACAGGTACAAGGTGAGCTCGACCTTCTCCGCGCCCGCGCCGATCCGGATGATCTGCGCGCTGCCCGGGGCGGTCAAGGACCGCTACGACCGGTCTTCCATGCGCGTCATGGTGGCCAACGCGGCGCCGTGGAGCTACGCGCTCAAGCGGCAGTACGTGGCGGATTTCCCGCCCGGGTCGCTGTTCGAGGTCTACGGGTCGACCGAACTCGGCATCGACACCGTCTTGATGCCCGAGGACCAGATGCGCAAGCCGGGATCCTGCGGCAAGCCGGCTCCCGGCGTCGAGATCGTGCTGATCGGCGCCGACGGCAACGAGGTCACCGGCACCGGGCCGGACCATCCCGGCGAGGTCTTCGTGCGCTCGGCGGGCACGTTCGACGCCTACTACAAGAACGACGCCGCCTATGCGGCGAGCAGCCGCGGCGGCTTCCGTACGGTCGGCGACATCGCCTACTGGGACGACGAGGGCTACCTGTACATCTGCGACCGCAAGACCGACATGATCATCACCGGCGGCATGAACGTCTACCCCGCCGAGGTCGAGGCCGTGCTGGAGCAGCATCCCGGGATCTACGAGGCCGCGGTGTTCGGGATCCCGTCGCGGGAATGGGGCGAGGCCGTGCACGCGACGGTCGTCCGGTCACCGGGGTCGTCGCTGACCGCCGGGGAGGTCACGGCGTTCGCGCGCGAGCACCTAGCCGGTTACAAGGTGCCGCGGTCGGTGGACTTCGCGGACGAGCTGCCGCGCACCGGATCGGGCAAAGTCCTCAAGCGCCGGCTCCGGGAACCCTACTGGGCCGACCGGACCGCCCGCGTCTCCACCACTATTCCGAACGCACGCGGCTGACTCCCGCCCGGAAGGCTCCCGCCCGGAAGGCTCCCGCCCGGAAGGCTCCAGCCCGGAAGGCTCCAGCCGGGGAGTCGCCGTCGCGGGGAATCACCGTCGCGGGGAATCACCGTGGAAGGGTGAGGTCCCGCCCAGATGGTCCGGGCAGGATCGCTGCGAGTAGCCGGCCTTGTGAGCGGGCCCGTGAGCAGAAAGGCCCAGCATTGACCACCCAGCAGACCAGCGCCGTGACGGTTCCCGGCGCCCGCGTCGCCCCTGACACATACGCCCGGCCCGACGCGAGGGCCGCGGGCGCCCTTCCCGGCATGCCGTACCCGCTGGGCGCCACGCCGGGCGAGCGCATGGGCAAGACGGGCACGAACTTCGCGATCGCCTCCAGCGTCGCCACCGGCGTCACCCTGTGCCTGTTCGACGAGAACGGGCGGGAGACGCAGATCCCGTTCCGGGAGAACGACGCCGATGTGTGGCATGCCTTCGTCCCCGGCGCCGGACCCGGCCAGGCCTACGGCTACCGGGTCAGCGGGCCGTGGGACCCCGCACAGGGCCAGCGGTGCAATCCGGCCAAGCTGCTCCTGGACCCCTACGCGCGGGCGGTCAGCGGAACGGTCTCCTACGGGCCGGAGGTGCGCGGGGCTGCCGAGGGCGACCCGGACGCGCCGGGCATCCTCGACTCCGCGGCGCGGGTGCCCAGGAGCCTGGTGGTGGACCCGGCGTTCGACTGGCAGGACGCCGACCGGCCCTGGCACCGCTACCAGGACACGGTGCTGTACGAGGTCCATGTCAAGGGCTTCACCATGCGCCACCCCGGCATCCCCGAAGAGCTGCGCGGGACCTACGCCGGGCTGGGCCACGAGGCCGCGATCGCGCACCTGCTGGAGCTGGGCGTCACCACCGTCGAACTGCTGCCGGTGCACCAGCACGTGCCCGAGCCGTTCCTGCTCGACCGGGGGCTGACGAACTACTGGGGGTACAACACGATCGGCTTCTTCGCGCCGCACGACGGCTACTCGGCCGCGGTCCGCGCCGGCCATCCCGGCGGCCAGGTCCGCGAGTTCAAGGCGATGGTCGGCGCGCTGCACCGGGCCGGGCTGGAGGTCGTGCTCGACGTGGTGTTCAACCACACCGCCGAGGGAGGCCCGGACGGCCCGACGATCTGCTTCCGCGGCATCGACAACGCGGCGTACTACCGGCTCGTCCCGGGCGACCGGCGCGCCTACTACGACACGACCGGCACCGGCAACTCGCTGAACGCCGGCGATCCGATCACGCTCCAGCTGATCATGGACTCGCTGCGGTACTGGCTGACGGAGATGCACGCCGACGGGTTCCGGTTCGACCTGGCGCCTACCCTCGCCCGCCAGGAGGGCGCCTTCGACAAGGTGGCCGCGTTCCTGGACATGGTCTCGCAGGATCCGGTGGTCTCGCGGGCCAAGCTGTTCGCCGAGCCGTGGGACGTGGGCCAGGCAGACAGCTACGACCTCGGCCGGTTCCCGCCCCTGTGGCGGGAGTGGAACGGCAGGTACCGCGATACCATGCGCGACTTCTGGCGCAGTCATCCGGTGGGAATCGGCGAGTTCGCCGACCGCTTCGCCGGCTCGGCGGACCTGTACGCGACGGTCGGCCGGCGGCCCACTTCCTCGGTCAACCTGATCACCGTCCACGACGGCTTCACGCTCGCCGACCTCGTCTCCTACAACGACAAGCACAACGAGGCCAACGGCGAGGGCAACCGGGACGGGGCCAACGACAACCGGTCCTGGAACTGCGGTGCCGAGGGGCCGGCCGACGACCCCGGCATCCGCGCGCTGCGCGCCCGCCAGAGCCGGGCCATGCTCGCCACGCTGATGCTGTCCTTCGGGGTGCCGCTGCTGCTCGGCGGCGACGAGATGGGCCGGACCCAGCGCGGCAACAACAACGCCTACTGCCAGGACAACGAGCTGACCTGGTTCGACTGGGCGAACACGGACTCCGGCCTGCTCGGCTTCGCCAAGCGCCTGATCGCGTTCCGGCGGGCGCACCCGGTGTTCCGCCGCAGGCGCTTCCTGGCCGGCGCCGAGGCCGCCGAACTCCAGTGGTTCACCCCCGCGGGCACCGCGATGGACGGCGGTGACTGGGCGGATCCCAGCGCGCTGGCCATCGCCATCTACCTCGACGGATCCGACGACCCCGACCAGGCCGAGGACGGCACGCTCCTAGTCGACGACGACTTCCTGATCCTGGTAAACGCCTGGTGGGAGCCGCTGGACTTCGTCCTGCCCGCCACCCGCCCCGGCGCGCTGTGGCGCGCGGAGATCGACACCTATAACCCCGCGGCCGCCGCGGCGGCGCCGCGGCGGCACGCCGGCGATCACGTGACCGTCGGCCCGCGCTCCCTCCAGGTGCTCCAGGCGCCGTCCGCGGCCTGACGGTCATACGGCGCGCCAGCCGTCGCCGGGCGGCAGCCGGCCCATGCCGTAACCTCTGCGTGTGGCACGGAACGGACGCGGGGTGACTCCGCAGAGCGAGGACTTCTCGGCCTGGTACAACGAGGCCGTCTTCAAGGCTGAGCTCGTGGACCGGGGACCGGTCAGGGGCACGATGGTGATCCGTCCCTACGGCTACCGGATCTGGGAACTGCTCCAGGCCGAAATCGACCGGCGGATCAAGGACACCGGTCACGACAACGCCTACTTCCCGCTGCTGATCCCGCAGAGCTACCTCCAGCGCGAAGCGGAACACGTCGAAGGCTTCTCCCCAGAGCTCGCCGTGGTCACCCACGCAGGCGGCAAGGAACTCCAGGAGCCACTGGTCGTCCGGCCCACGTCGGAGACGGTCGTCGGCGAGATGATGGCCAAGTGGATCAGCTCGCACCGGGATCTGCCGATGCTGCTGAACCAATGGGCGAACGTGGTCCGCTGGGAGATGCGGCCGCGGATGTTCCTGCGCACGACCGAGTTCCTGTGGCAGGAGGGACACACCGCGCACGCCGGCGAGGCCGACGCGATGCGGGAGACGCTGCTCGCGCTCGGCATGTACGCGGAGGTGGCCCGCGAGGTCGCCGCCATGCCGGTGGTCGACGGCGAGAAGACCCCGGGGGAGCGGTTCCCGGGGGCCAAGCGCACATACACGGTCGAGGGCATGATGCGCGACGGGCGCGCCCTTCAGTCCGGCACCTCCCATTACATGGGCACGAACTTCGCCAGGGCGTTCAACATCCAGTACACCGCGCAAGGCGGCGAACTGGAGTATTGCCACACCACGTCGTGGGGCATGAGCGCCCGGATGCTCGGCGGCGTGATCATGACGCACGGTGACGACAAGGGCCTCATCCTCCCACCGCGGCTCGCCCCCTACCAGGTGGTGATCGTGCCGATAGGCCGCGGCGACCAGGCCGAACAGATGCTGCCCCCAGCCAGGGAACTGGCCGGCAGGCTCCGCCGGGCGGGCATCCGCACGCACGTGGACGACCGCCCCCAGCTTTCACCCGGCTTCAAGTTCAACGACTGGGAGCTGCGCGGCGCGCCGGTCCGGCTTGAGCTTGGTCCCCGTGACCTGGCCGAGGGTTCCGCGCTGATGTCCATCCGGCTCGGCGAGGGCAAATCGCCGGTGTCCCTTCACTCGGCCCCCGTCCGGGTGGAGTCCGAGCTCGACGCGCTGCAAAGCCTGCTGCTGCGGCGGGCGACGGACTTTCGGGACTCCCGCACGGCCACGGCGAGCTCGTGGCCGGAGTTCGCCGAGGCGGTCGAGTCAGGCTGGGCGCTGGCCTTCCACTGCGGCCAGCCCGGGTGCGAGGACGGCATCAAGGCCGAGACATCGGCCACCCCGCGATGCATTCCGGCCGAAGGCGCGGCAGCGGAAGGCACATGCGTCCGGTGCGGGCGGAAATCCGCCTACGGGAAGCGGCTCATCTTCGGCCGCGCGTACTGAGCCGGTCCCGCCAGAGCGGGCCGCCCGCTCCTGGCGAGCCGCCCGCTAGAGCGGGCCGGCGGTCGCCGTCGTGATGGCAGCCGCCGCGCCGGGCAGGCTCGGCGGCACGCCCGCCACCCGTTGCCCGGGGCGCGGCGGACCATCGACCGCGGTCCCAGGACGGCAGTTCCCGCGACCACTTCACCCGCGGTTGCCCGGGGGCGGCGGACCATCGACCGCGGTCCCAGGGACAGGGAGCCAGGAAGAACGGGGCCCGATAGGCCGCCGGGGGCGCCGCCGCGGAAACCGGGCCGTGCTCTGGCCGCTCTCGCCAGACCATAGCGAGCAGACGCTGGCCGATGACAATGCGGGGTCATCGTCAGCGCGGTCGCGCCATGGAAACGCGCCTGCGCTGGCCAGCGCTCATTGGAAATATGCGCGTCATTCCAGGCCGCGGCAAACGGCGCCGCCGCAGTGATTACGTTGGCGAGGGCGGGCAGCCCCTTGCCCAGGCCGCCCCGGCCCGCGGATGGCTGGGTCGTATGCGCCTCCGCCGGCCGGACGGGCTGACTTCCCACGTTGCCCTCGGGGGATGATCCCGCGATCGCTCTTACAGCACGGCTCTTACAGCACGGCGGGAATCCCCGCGGGGGCAGCCTCGTCCGCCCGCGCCAGCGCACGGCCGTCAGCGGCAGAAGCGACAGCAGCGGGCACTGCCGCGTCGGATTCAGTCACCCGCCGACAGCCGGGCAGCAATAGGCCGCGCGCCCCGCGCGCCCCGCGCCCCGCGCCCCGCGCCGCGCGGCTGCAACCTGCCGTTGGCGCCTTCGGCCTGGATAGAGCATGCCGTTGGCGCCATTGGCAGGCCGGAAACCGGGATGTCCGGCTCCCGTCCCTCCGCGGCACGCCCGACCGCGGGCGCGGCACGCCCGACCGCGGACGCGGCACGCCTGACCGCGGGCGCGGCACGCCCGACCGCGGACGTGTCAAGGCCGGATCCGTGATGCGCCCGGGAACGGCGCCCTGGGCGGTGCCGAGCCAGGCATCCGGCACAGGCACCGCAGCCGGCACCGGCATCACACCGCACGGCCAGTCGCTGAACCCGCGCACGAGGGGGCGCGCCCGCCAGCCCGGCGCCCGCCAGGTCAGCGGGCGCCGGGCTGGCGCCGATCCACCCTCACCCGCGCCGCGGGTCCGTGTCCGCGCGACCGCCGCGCCGCCGTAACCTCGCTGACGGTCAGCCTGCCTTCCGGGCGAAGCGCGGTGCGGGCCGTGGCGGACCCATGGCAGCCGGTCACTCGAAACCGGACGTGTCGCCCGCCCCGCGGCGCAGGATCTCGGGCTCGGCCTGGGAGAAGTCGATCACCGTCGTCGGCTCGGTGCCGCAGTCGCCTGAGTCGATCACCGCGTCCACGGCGTGGTCAAGCTGCTCGGCGATCTGCCACCCCTGGGTCATGGGCTCGTCCTGGCCGGGCAGCAGCAGGGTGCTCGAGACGAGCGGCTCGCTGAGTTCGGCGAGCAGCGCCTGGGTCACTACGTGGCGCGGGATCCGCACCCCGACGGTCTTCTTCCCCGGGTGCTGTAGCATGCGCGGCACCTCCTTGGTCGCCGGCAGGATGAACGTGTAGCTGCCCGGGGTCGCCGCCTTGATGGCCCGGAACACCGAGTTGGCGACGTACACGAACTGACCTAGCTGGGCGAAGTCCTGGCACACCAGCGTGAGGTGGTGCCGGTCGCCGAGCTGGCGGATCGACCTGATCCGCGTGATGCCGTCCTTGTTGCCGAGCTGGCACCCGAGCGCGTAGCAGGAGTCCGTCGGGTAGGCGATCACGCCGCCCTCGCGCACGATATCGGCGACCTGGGCGATCGCGCGCCGCTGCGGGTTGGCCGGATGAA
>DATGLH010000021.1:0-13370 GCA_035294225.1 Trebonia sp. | reverse complement strand
CCGGCACGCGGTCAGGTCTCCGGGTGCAGGCTCATCGGGCCGTATTCCTTGCGGCCGTCGTCCAGCAGGGTCACCTGATCCACGCCCGCCCCGAGCAGCGCGCGCCAGTTCTCGCCCAGCCAGCTCTCCGCGTCCCCCTGGCTGGCGAAGATCGCCTCTTGCAGCCCCGCGCCGCTCACGACCGAGCCGTCCGCCTTCTCGTACCGCCAGGTCCAGGGCATCCCGCCGCGCCTTCCTCTCGCTCTGTCCTCTCCATCCGGCTCCGCCCGGTGATGGAGCGTTCGGTCATGCGAGAGTAGCACTGGGATTCAGGTTGAGCCGCCTGACCCGGCACGCCCCTCCACGCGTCGGCTCAGGCGGTCAAGCACAGAACAGGATCGCCCAAACCGCCTTGCCGCGGCCGGCCACCGGGCTCCAGCCCCATACATCGCTCAGGGCATCCACCATTTGCAGGCCGCGGCCTGCCTCTTCGATCCCGGCCGGCATCTTGAGCACCGGCGCCACGTCGCTGGGGTCGAGCACCGCGCATATCACCTCGCCGGGGCGGCGCAGCAGCCGCAGGCCCAGGTTGTCGGCCCCTTGCCTGTGGCCGGGAACCGTGGCCGCGGCATGCGTGACCGCGTTCGCGACGAACTCCCCCACGATGGTCTCCGCGTCCTCGGCCAGCGACCACAAGCCCCAATCGCGCAGCGTGTTCCGCGTCAGGCGGCGCGCCGCGCGCCCGGCCTGCGGCCCGCGGCTGAGCGGGCAGCCCACTGCCGACGGCGAGTCCCACCAGTCGGCTGGCATCCGCACCACCCGCGGGCGCCCGGCCCCGCAGTCCATCCGTGCGGACAGGTCCAGCGGCTTGCGGGCCGACGGAGCGACCCTGGTCCGGGTGGGCAACTGTGCCAGTTGGTTCAAGCTCATCGTGACCCCGAGGAGCGTCCTGCGTCATCCGGGTGATTGACGCACGACACATACTGCCCGAAGTAACCATGCAGATGCAAGGCCAAATGCACGTTCATTCGTAACGTGCAGCTAACGGCGCGACCGCGCGCCCCGCATTTGTGCCGTCACCACGAACACCACGACGGCGATTGATACCCACAGCCCATATCGTGAGATCGCCTGTGCTACCACGACGGCGTGGCGGCCGAGTGAGTAGCCGAGGCCGGCCAGCACGCCCGCCCACGCCAGCTCGGAGACCAGGTCGAGAACGAGGAAGGTGGCCGCGCTCATGCCGGCCCATCCCGCCATCGCGTACACGACCGGGGCCGGCAGCGGCAGGAACGGCGCGGCGACGACCGCGGGCCAGGTGAACCTGCGGCCCCAGCGGTGCGCCCGCGCGATGAACTTCGAGCCGTGCTTGCGCCGCCCGGACAGCAGCAGGATGATCCGCTCGCCCCACAGCCTGCCCGCCCACCAGTAGAGCAGGTCGAACTTCATCAGCCCGAAGATCGCGGCCAGCAGCACCACGGGCAGCGAGCCCTGGCCCACCCGGGCGAACGCGGCGCCGGACACGATCGCCTCGGTGGACCCGTTGAGCGCCTCGAGCACGACCGGGTGCGTGCCGACCAGGCTGGCGCGGAACGGGAGCAGGGCCAGGTAGTACAGGCCGCTGAGCGTGATGCCCGCCCAGCACACGATGTCCGCGCGCCGCGGCTTGCCGGACCAGGGCAGGCGCGGGTCGTCCCACGGGCTGGCGGCCGCCCGAGCGCTCTCCGGAGCCGGCATGCCCTTCGCGGCGGCCGCCGCCTCTTCCGTCACGGCGTCACGCTATACGCGTGCACCGGACGATACAACCACGCCGGCCGGCGGCCGCCGGGAACGCAGGGGCGCCGGGCCTAGCGCTTCTCGATCTCGAGGTAGTCCCGCTCGGACGGCCCGGTGTAGACCTGGCGCGGCCGGGCGATCTTGGTGGCCGGATCCTTGATCATCTCCCGGTAGTGCGCGATCCAGCCGGGCAGCCGGCCCAGCGCGAACAGCACGGTGAACATCCGGGTCGGGAAGCCCATCGCCCGGTAGATCAGCCCGGTGTAGAAGTCGACGTTCGGGTAGAGCTTGCGGCTGATGAAGTAGTCGTCGCTCAGTGCCCGCTCCTCAAGCTGCTTGGCGAGGTCCAGGAGGTGGTCGTTGCTGCCGAGCTTGTCCAGGATCTGGTCGGCGGTGGCCTTGATGATCTTGGCGCGCGGGTCGTAGTTCTTGTAGACCCGGTGGCCGAAGCCCATCAGCTTGACGCCGGCTTCCTTGTTCTTCACCCGGTTGACGAACTGGTCCACGTTGCCGCCGCTGTCCCTGATGGACTCCAGCATCTCCAGGACCGCCGCGTTGGCGCCGCCGTGCAGCGGGCCGAACAGGGCATTGATGCCGGCCGAGATCGAGGCGAACAGGTTGGCCTCGCTGCTGCCGACCACGCGGACCGTGGAGGTGGAGCAGTTCTGCTCGTGGTCGGCGTGCAGGAGGAACAGCAGGTCGAGCGCCTTGGTGACCACCGGGTCGGGCTCGTACGGCTCGGTCGGCAGCCCGAAGGTCATCCGCAGGAAGTTCTCCACCAGGCCCAGGGAGTTGTCCGGGTACAGGTACGGCTGGCCGACCGACTTCTTGTAGGCGTACGCCGCCAGCGTCGGCACCTTGGCGAGCAGGCGGATGGTGGACAACTCGACGTTCGGCTCGTCGAAGGGGTTCAGGCTGTCCTGGTAGAAGGTGGACAGCGCGGAGACCGCGGAAGACAGCACGGGCATCGGGTGCGCGTCGGGGGGGAACCCGTCGAAGAACCGCTTCAGGTCCTCGTGCAGCAGGGTGTGCTTGGTGATCTGCCCGGTGAACTGGGCTAGCTGCGCCTCCGTGGGCAGATGGCCGTAGATCAGCAGGTAGCTGACCTCCATGAAGTTGGATTTCTCGGCCAGCTGTTCAATCGGGTAACCGCGGTAGCGCAGCACGCCGGCGTCGCCGTCGATATAGGTGATCTCGGAGGAGCAGGCGGCGGTGTTGACGAACCCGGGGTCGAGCGTCACCATCCCGGTCGCCGACAGCAGCTTCGTCACTTCGATTCCCGCGGCTCCCTCTGTGGCGGGCCGGACCGGGAGGTCGAGCTCGCCGTCGCCGTAGCGCAGCGCGACCGGGCTATGAGCGGACAGTGCTTCGGACATTCACGTCCCTTTCACGCTTTACGGGACGCGCGCTGTGGGAGAACGGCCGGGATCGCCGACCGCGGCACCGTCCCGTGAGGGTCCTGGAGTCTCATTCCGTACGCTAGTCCGCGTCGCGCGCTAGGGGTACACCGAAGATATGGGACAACGATCACAGTCCGGGCGGCGCTCGCGGCCGGGCTTACGATGCGGGCATGCGGTTCGCGATCTCGATCCCCCAGTTCTACGCCGACGGCGAGTTCTCGCCTTCGGCGTTCCGCGACTACTTCGCCCGCGCCGAGTCCCTCGGCTGCTACGAAAGCGCGTGGGCCCTGGAAGGCACCCTCGGCGCCGGCCCGCAGCTGTCGCCCCTGGAGGCGATGACCTACGCCGCGGCGTGCACGTCCACGCTGCGGCTGGGCTGCTCGGTGTTCGTGACCACGCTGCACAGCCCGGTGCACCTGGCCAAGAGCCTCGCCACGCTGGATCAGCTGAGCGGCGGCCGTCTCGAGATCGGGGTGGGCAGCGGCGGACCGCGGCGGCCGTTCGGCGCGTTCGGCGTGGACGGTTCGCGGTACCTGGCCCGGTTCACCGAGGGCATGGCGCTGATGAAGGCGCTGTGGACCCAGCAGCGAGTGACGTTCGACGGCGAGTTCTGGCAGCTCAAGAACGCGGCGATGGAGCCGAAGCCGGCCCAGAAGCCGCATCCGCGGCTGTGGTTCGGCGGGGCGGGCGCGCCCGCCCTGCGGCGGGCGGTGCGGCTGGGCGACGGGTTCTTCGGCGCCGGGTCGACGTCTACCGCCGCCTTCGCCGGCCAGGTCCAGGTCGTGCGGGAGGCGCTCGCCGCTGCCGGGCGGCCCGCCGCCGGCTTCCCCATCGCCAAGCGGGTCTACATCGGCATCGACCCCGACGGCTCCCGGGCGCGGGCCCGCGTCAACGCCGGGCTGGAGAGCATCTACGGGCAGCGGGTGCCGGCCATCGAGGAGGCGGCGGTCGCGGGCCCGGTGCCCGAGTGCGTGTCCGCGGTGCACGCGGTGGCGGCGGCCGGGGCGGAACTGATCCTGTTCACGCCGCTGTACGACGTGGCCGGGCACATGGAGCAGATCGCCGCCGAGATCATCCCGCGGCTCGGGCAAGCGGCCGGGGGAAGGCCCGGTGCCGGGTAGGGCCCCAGAGCCGGATGAGCCCCCGGGAAGAGCCGGGGGCTCACATCCCCATCGGGTGCCAGACCGTCTTGGTCTCCAGGAAGCCGAACATCCGCTCAAGCCCCGGTTCGGCCGTCCAGTCGGCCGTGGGCAGCCGCACCACCCGCTTGAGGTTGTCGGCGGCGGCCACCGCCAGGTCGTCGGCGAGCGCGCCGGGCGCGCCGGCCAGGTCGATCGCGTTCACGTCCATGTGCGAGGCCAGCCACGGGGCGACCTCGGCCACCCGGCCGGTGAGCATGTTGACCACTCCCCCGGGCACGTCGGAAGTGGCGAGCACCTCAGCCAGCGTGACCGCCGGGAGCGGGTAGCGCTCCGAAGCGAGCACGACCGCGGTGTTGCCGCTCACGATCGCCGGCGCGATCACCGACACCAGCCCCAGCAGCGCCGAGTCCTGCGGCGCCAGCACGGCCACCACGCCGGCCGGCTCGGGGACCGAGAAGTTGAAGTACGGGCCGGCCACCGGGTTGGCGCCCCCGCGCACCTGGGCGATCTTGTCCGACCAGCCGGCGTACCACACCCAGCGGTCCACCGCCGCGTCCACTTCCGCGAATGCCGCCGCCGGCGACCGCCCGGTGGCCAGGCGCACCTCGTCGGCGAACTGGGCCCGCCGGCCTTCGAGAACCTCGGCGACCCGGTACAGCACCTGGCCGCGGTTGTACGCGGTGGCGCCGGACCAGCCGGGGAACGCCTTCCGGGCGGCGGCCACCGCGTCACGGGCGTCCTTGCGGGAGGCGAGCGCCGCGTTGGCGAGGAAACCGCCGCCGGAGCCGCGCACCGTAAAGGACCGCCCGCTCTCCGAGCGCGGGAAGGCCCCGCCGATATAGAGCTTGTAGGTCTTGCGCACGGCGATGCGCCCCGCTTCGGCCGCCACCGACACCTCCGAAGCCTCAGACATCGCCGCCCCCGGGGACGTCCAGGTAGGCCTCCAGGCCGTGCCTGCCGCCTTCCCGGCCGAAGCCGGACTCCTTGTAGCCGCCGAACGGCGACGCGGGATCGAACCGGTTGAACGTGTTCGCCCAGACCACCCCGGCCCGCAGCCGGGACGCCATCCACAAGATCAGCGCCCCCTTCTCCGTCCATACCCCGGCCGACAGCCCGTACGGGGTGTTGTTGGCCTTCTCGACCGCCTCGGCCGGGGTGCGGAACGTCAGCACGGAGAGCACCGGGCCGAAGATCTCTTCCCGGGCGATCCGGTGCGCCTGCGACACGCCGGTGAACACCGTCGGGGGGAACCAGAACCCGCGGTCCGGCAGCGGGCAGGGCGCCGACCACCGCTCCGCTCCCTCGGCCTCGCCGGACGAAGCGAGCTCGGCGATCTTCTCCAGCTGGGCGCGGGAGTTGATCGCCCCGATGTCGGTGTTCTTGTCCATGGGGTCCCCGAGGCGCAGGGCGGCCATCCGGCGCTTCAGCGCGCCGAGCACCTCCTCGGCGACGGATTCCTGCACGAGCAGCCGCGACCCGGCGCAGCACACATGGCCGGCGTTGAAGAAGATCCCGTTGACGATCCCCTCGACGGCCTGGTCGGCCGGCGCGTCGTCGAAGACGACGTTGGCCGCCTTCCCGCCGAGTTCGAGCGTCAGCCGCTTGCCGGAGACCGCGCAGGCGCGGGCGATCTCCTTGCCCACCGCGGTCGATCCGGTGAACGCCACCTTGTCGACCCCCGGATGCGCCACGACGGCCTGCCCGGTGGTGCCGTCACCGGTCACGATGTTGACCACGCCAGGCGGCAGGTCGGCCTGCTGGCAGATCTCGGCGAACAGCAGCGCGGTCAGCGGCGTGGTCTCGGCCGGCTTCAAGACCACGGTGTTCCCGCAGGCCAGGGCGGGCGCCACCTTCCAGGCCAGCATGAGCAGCGGGAAGTTCCACGGGATCACCTGGCCGACCACGCCGAGCGGCCGCGGCGACGGCCCGAACCCAGCGTAGGACAGCTTGTCGGCCCAGCCCGCGTGGTAGAAGAAGTGCGCGGCGGACAGCGGGACGTCGGTGTCCCGCGACTCGCGGATCGGCTTGCCGTTGTCCATCGTCTCGAGCACGGCCAGCTCGCGGGCCCGCTCCTGGATCAAGCGCGCGATCCGGAACAGGTACTTGCCCCGCTCCCGCCCCGGCATCACCGACCAGACCCGCTCGTACGCCTGCCGGGCGGCGGCCACCGCCCGGTCCACGTCCTCCGGCCCGGCGTGCGTCACCTCGGCGAGGACCTCCTCGGTGGCCGGCGAGATCGTCTTGAAGACCGAGCTCCCGGCGGTGAACTCACCGCCGATGAACAGCCCGTAGGAATCGCGCAGCGTCACGATCGAGCGCGCCTCAGGCGCGGGGGCGTACTCAAAACGCATAACTCAACCTTCAGTCCACCGTCATGTAATCGGGACCGGAATACCGCCCGGTCTCCATCCGTACCCGCTGCATGAGCAGGTCGTTCAGCAGGCTGGAGGCGCCGATCCGGAAGAACCGCGGGTCCAGCCATGCCTGCCCCGCGGTCTCGTTCACAAGCACCAGGTACCGGATAGCGTCCTTGGCGGTCCGGATGCCCCCGGCCGCCTTCACCCCGACGCGCCGGCCGCTGAACGCGAGGAAGTCCCGCACCGCTTCGAGCATGACCAGCGTGACCGGCAGCGTAGCAGCGGGCGCCACCTTACCAGTGGATGTCTTGATGAAGTCCGCCCCCGCCAGCATCGCCAGCCACGAGGCGCGCCGCACGTTGTCCAGCGTGCCGAGCTCGCCGGTTTCCAGGATCACCTTCAGGTGCGCGCCGGAGCAGGCGCCGCGCACCGCCGTGATCTCGTCGAACGCCTCCTGGTAGCGCCCGGACAGGAACGCGCCCCTGTCGATGACCATGTCGACCTCGTCGGCGCCGGCCGCGACCGCCGACTTGACGTCCGCCAGCTTCACGTCGAGCGCGGCCCGCCCGGAGGGGAACGCGGTCGCCACGCTGGCGACGTGGATCCCGGTCCCGGCGAGCGCCGCGGCCGCCACCGGCACCAGGTCCGGGTACACGCAGACCGCGGCCACCGGCGGGGCGCCGAAGCCCGGCCGCCGCGCCTTGGCGGCCAGCGCCCGGACCTTGCCCGGCGTGTCCTGCCCCTCGAGCGTGGTGAGGTCGATCATGGAGATCGCCAGGTCGATCGCCGCTCGCTTGCTGTCCGCCTTGACCGACCGGCTGGCCAGCGCGTCCGCCCGCGCCCGCGCGCCGACCTCGTCGACGCCCGGCAGCCCGCGCAGGAACCGCCGGAGCGACTGCCCGCTGTCGCACATCCGACCATTGTCGCTCACCATGGCGATTCCCCACACGCCCCTATCCGGTCGCCGCCGCCTCGATTGCCCGCCCGAACGCCAGCACGGTCTCCTCATTGGCCCCGATCACCTGGAGCGACGCGATCGCGCCGCCATCGGCGGGCACCGGGAGCGCGAGCGCGGCCAGCCCGGCCAGGCTGGCCGGCGCGGTCAGCGTGGTGAGCGCGAACGCGCGTTCCCCCAGCAGCGGCGGCTGCCCGGTCAGCGTCGGGAGCACCAGGACCGGGAAGTCCGCGAGCAGGGAGCCGAACGTCGCCCGCACCTGCTCCCGGATCCGCTCCGCCGCCGCGCGGTCCGCGCGGGTGAGCCTGGCGCCGCGCTCAAGGTTCCGCCGGACGTGCGGGCTGAGCTGATGCAGGTACGGCATGAGGTAGGCGTTCGTCCGGAACCCCTCGGCGTCGACGATCACCCTGAAGGCGTCGATGGCGGTGCGGAAGTCCAGGCACGCGACCTCGGTCACGGCGATGCCAGCGGCCGCGAGCGCGCGGTCCACGGCGGTGTCCACCACCGGGTCCACGCCACCCTCCACCCCGGTCACCGTGATCCGGCCCGCCGTGGGGTCTGGCAGCGGCGGGACGGTGAAGCCCGGCTCGATCAGCCGCATCCCGAGTTCGGCCGCCGCCACGTCCGGCCCCATCGGGCCGACGGTGTCCAGCGACGGCGCCAGCGGGTAGACGCCCTTGGTGGAGACCCGGCCGAATGTCGTCTTGAGCCCCACTACGCCGCAGCATGCGGCCGGTATCCGGATAGAGCCGCCCGTGTCCGTTCCGAATGAAACGTCTGCTTCGCCCGTCGCCACGGCCACCGCTGACCCGCTCGAGGATCCGCCCGGCAGGCGGCGCGGGTCTTTCGGGTTCACCGGCGTGCCGGACCAGTGGTTCACCCCGCTCGCCGACCAGCACAGCTCGGTGAGGCTGGTCTTCCCGACGATCCGCGCCCCCGCCTCCCGGGCAGAGGCCACCACCGTCGCGTCGTTGGCGGCGGGTTCGGCCATCTCCGCGACGACTGGACAACCGGCGGTCGTGGGGATCCCCGCCACGTCGATGCAGTCCTTCACCGCGAGGCGGGGACCATCGCCCCCGGGCGCCAGGCGGACTATCCAGGTGCCCATGTCTCCATGATCGCGCGGACTGGGGATTTTTATACCGGACGAAGGCGGACGGCTCTGTTTCCCCCGGAGGACGACCTCCGGTTTCCCCGGAAGACGACCTTCGGTGACCCCCGCATGGGGGACCGCCCGTCCCCCGTACCCCCGGCCCGATGGGGGCTTCCGCGGCGCCCACGCCTCCCGCGGCCCCATCGGGGGAACTGCGGGTCTCCCCGCGTCCCATGCCCCCCGGGAGCCGGTTAGGCTTGGCTCATGCGTTCGGCCAGGCTCGCGGCGCTGCTTGACGCCTGCTGCGTGCTCCTCTTCGTGGTCATCGGCCGGGCCAGCCACACCCAGGGCGAGACGCTGACCGGGATCGCCTCGACCGCCTGGCCGTTCCTGGCCGGGCTGGCCGCCGGCTGGGCCGCGTCGCGCGCCTGGCGGCGCCCGGCCGCGCTGCGTCCCGCCGGGGTGTGCGCCTGGCTGGCGACCGTGGCGCTCGGCATGGCGCTGCGGGTGGTCTCCGGCCAGGGCACCGCGGTCGCGTTCGTCGCGGTCGCGCTGGCCTTCCTCGGCCTGTTCCTGCTCGGCTGGCGCGCGGTGTGGAAGCTGGTCTCCCGCTAAAGGCCGGCGAGCACCGGGGATGGCAGGCGGCCTTCGGCGCCGCGCGGGTTCCCGGCGTCGAAGCCGCGGCTGACGCTGGCGATCTCGGCCAGTTCGTAGCTGCTCAGCACCTCGACGGCCAGCTCGTGCAGGCGGCGGGTCTTCGCCGCGCAGCAGTCCTCGAGCAGCGTCACGGGGAAGTCCCGCATGAAGGCCGACCGGGCGGTCGTCTCGACGCAGATGTTCGTGACCACGCCGCAGATCATCAGGTCGGTGACGCCGAGGCCGCGCAGCAGCGGCTCCAGCGAGGTCCACTGGAACGCGTCGAAGCGGACCTTGTCCACCACGAGGTCGCCGGGACCGCAGCCGAGCTCGGCGCATACCTCGGCGTCCCAGGTGCCGGCGGCGAGGCCGTTGACCCCGGCGAGCTCGGGGCTGTTCCCGACGAGCGCGGTCCCCTCGTCCGGCCGGCCGGGCCGGTAGACATGCCGGGTGAACACGACCGGGATGTTCGCGCGGCGGGCCTGGCCGACTGCCACGGCCGCGTTGCGCACGGCGTCCATGGCGCCCTCAAGGCCGCGGCCGATCCGCGTGAATGACCCCTCCGGGTGGCAGAAACCGTTCTGCATGTCGATGACGAGCAGCGCGTATCCATCGGCGGTCATCGTGGGCTCCCTTCCGTCTGCGCCCTCAACCTAACATCCGGCGGCCGCCCGATGAATAGCCCGGCCGCCGGCGGGCAGGCGACGTGCGTTCCGGCTTTCGGCCTGGAACGTGACCGATGACATCCAGCCCAGGGAGGACTTTCCTTATGGCCAGCGAACGCAGCGGCCTTCGTCTCGCCTTCCTCACCTCCAACGAGGGCGTGGAGCAGGTGGAACTCACCGTCCCGTGGCAGGCGGTCAGCGATGCCGGGGGCACGCCTGAGCTGATCGCGCCCGAGGGGGGCGAGGTCCAGGCCTTCAACCATCTCGACAAGGCCGACACCTTCACGGTGCACCGCACGCTCCGCGACGTCGACCATACCGAGTACGACGCGCTCGTGGTGCCCGGCGGCGTCGCCAACGGCGACTTCCTGCGGACCGTCCCCGCGGCGGTCAGCTTCGTCCGGCGGATGTTCGAGGCAGGCAAGCCGGCCGCGGTCATCTGCCACGGGCCATGGGTCCTGGTCGAAGGCGACCTCGTGCGCGGCCGGACGCTCACATCCTGGCCAAGCCTGAAGACCGACATCAGGAACGCGGGCGGCAACTGGGTCGACACCGAGGTCCAGGTCTGCACGGCCGGCCCGAACACGCTCGTGACGAGCCGCAAGCCGGACGACCTGCCGGCCTTCTGCGCCAGCCTTATCAAGGTGTTCGGGCGCTAGTCCCGGCCAGCCTGACCGCAGGACCGGCCGTGCCGGCTGCGCAATCGGCACGCTCCATCGCGGTCGATTGCGCAGCCGGCATGCGGCGCGGCCCGGGGCGGCCAGGCTGGATGCCGGCGTGTCCTAGGACCGATTTTCCGTCATTACGGGCTGTCGCAGCACCGGCCTGGCGCCGCGCATCGCGCGAAAAGCCGCATTCCCCTGCCTGCCGATGGCGCCTTCGGCCTGGCTAGAGCACGCCGTTGGCGCCATCGGCAGGTTGTGCCCGCGCCGCTTGTTCAGCCGGGGCGCACGGCACCGTCATGGCGGGCCGGAGCGTGGTGCAGCCGACAGGGCCGGACGGACGGCAGGGAAAAGCGGGAGCGACCCCGGAGGTCCCAGAGGATCAGGGGAAGAGGGGGCCGACCGCCGGCGGGTGAGGACGCCGTCCCCGGAGTCCGGGGACGCGGGCGGCGCGGCCGGGATGGCGGGGGCGCGGCCGCGGGGTCCACGCGGTCATCCGCGGGTCCGCGGTGACGGCCGCCCTGGTACAGCACACGGCGGCGGTCCGGTCAGCGTGCACGTAGTCGTCCGCGGGGTCTGCGGTGACGGTCGCCGGTTTCCCGGAGTCGGCGGCGACGGCCTGCTGCGCCCCGGCGCCGCCCGCGATCGCGGCGGCGAGGTCGCTGTCGGCGAGCAGGCCGCCGGCTGCCTCAAGATCGCGGACCACCGGGAGTTTGGCGTAGATAGTGTAGATAGCAGCGTGCCGATGACCTTGCGCTTCTGAATGGCGAAGCCCGGGATCCCGGCTTGCGTGGCGGCCTTGGCGGGCTGGGCGGCGATGCGTTCGGAGCTGGGGTTCTCCGCCGCCGCGCCGATGAGCGTGTGGGGCCGATGAGCGTGTGGGGCCGATGAGCGTGTGGGGTTGTGGCCCATCGCCGCGGGGACGGGCCGCCGCGGGAGGGATCGGGAGGGATGATGTGGTGCCAGGGGATGATGTGGTGCCAGGGGCTGATGATGCCAGCGGTATGAGGTGAGGGCAGGAGGTGCGTGACCCGCCGGTCTCATCTTTCGAGGCTGATGGGCCACCGGCCTCAGACAACCCTCCGGACGGAACGGTTAGAACGCGCGGACGGCTTCGGCTACGAGCTCGAAGGAGCGGAGGCGGTCGGCGGGGTCGTAGGTCTGGGTGGTGATCATCAGCTCGTCGGCCTCGGTGCGCTTGAGCAGATCCTCAAGGCCGGACCGGACCGTATCGGGAGCGCCGATGAGCTGGGTGGACTGGCGGTCGGCGATGAACTCCCGCTCCAGGTCGCTGTAGGGGTAGGCCGCGGCCTCCTCCGGGCTCGGGATCCTGCCGGGACGCCCCTGGCGCAGCCGGAGGAAGGACAGCGCGGACGATCCCGCCAGGAAGCGGGCCCGCTCGTCGGTCTCGGCGCAGACCACCCCCGCGGCGACCATCGCGTACGGCTTGCCCAGCGCCGCCGAGGGGCGGAACGACTCACGGTAGAGGGCGAGCGCGGGCAGCGTATTCTGCGGCATGAAGTGGTGGGCGAACGCGAACGGCAGGCCGAGCGCGCCGGCCACCTGCGCGCTGTAGCCGCTGGAGCCGAGCAGCCACATGTCCGGGCCGGCGCCCTCGCCGGGCACCGCGTGCACGGTCCGGTTCGGGTGGCCCGCGGGCCACTCCCCCGTGAAGAACCCCAGCAGGTCGGTGAGCTGGCGCGGGAAGTCGTCCGGGCCGCGGTGCCGCAGCGCCGCGGCGGTGGCCTGATCGGTTCCGGGCGCGCGGCCGATGCCCAGGTCGATGCGGCCCGGGTGGAGCGCCTCGAGCATGCCGAACTGCTCGGCCACGACCAGCGAGGTGTGGTTCGGCAGCATCACGCCGCCGGACCCGACCCGGATGGTCGACGTCGCGTCGGCGATATGCCCGATCAGAACCGGCGGGGACGAGCTCGCGATGCCCGGCATGCCGTGGTGCTCGGCCACCCAGAACCGGCGGTAGCCGAGCCGTTCGGTCTGCCGGGCCAGTTCGATCGTCGCGCGCAGCGCCTCGCCGGGGGTGCTGCCTTCGGGAATCGGGGCGAGGTCGAGCACCGACAGCGGCGCCCCGGCGAGGGTGAGGGAAACGTCTGTACCGGCCACGAAAGTGGCCAACGCCGGCGAGCGGAGAGTTCTTCCGGCGCCGGCGCCGGGCTCAGGGGCCACGCAGTCCCCCATGCGCGGGGGCGCGGGGCCCCCTGTCCGGGGGCGCGTCCCCCATGCGCGGGGGCGCGGGCCCCCTGGTCCGTGATCCGGTAAAAATTTTCGCCTATTCCGGATTTTCCCTTCATGGTGAAAGATTTTTAGGTTCCTGAGGCTGGCTGGCGGCTGCGGGGCGGTCACGGCGGGGACGCCCGGGGCTAAGGTGGCGCCAGGGAACCGTGACCGGACGGGCCGGCCGGCATCGTGTTATGGCGGCGGAAACGACCGGCGCCTGCTCCCGGCGAGCTTGCCCGCGCGAGCGGGCCGGGCGGGCGCGAGCGGGCCGGGCGGGCGCGGGCGTTCCGGTGAGCTTGCCCGCGCGAGGCCCTCCGGGGAGCCGAGCATCAATTGTCATCGATAGTTCGTCCGCGCGTAACGGCGCCTTGGCGGAATCCGGACACCGCGTGGGCGACCTTGAGGGCATGAGGATCGCGATCATTACGGAGTCGTTCCCGCCCGACGTCAACGGCGTCGCACACTGCGTA
>DATGLH010000020.1:0-13549 GCA_035294225.1 Trebonia sp. | reverse complement strand
GGCGGCTTCGGCGAGCTCGTTGACCAGGGCGGCGGTGGTGACGTAGCGGACCCGGCGGCCCTGTTCGCAGGCGGCCAGGCCGAGCCCGATCAGCAGGCCCAGGTCCGTGACCGCGAAATCAGCGACCGCATGATGCAGTTCCTCCAACGCCGGAACACGCGCCACCCCGTCAGGATGCCGCTGGTCCGGTAATCCGCCCTGACCAGCTGAGGAAGCTGAGGGAAACGACGGTTTCCCTACTGCCGGCACCCGCCCGGATCCTTCCGGTGACAGGTCTTTCAGGTGACAGGAAGGCCGCGCATAGGCGGCGACCCAGCTGCATGCCGGCAACTCCGCTGGCTCCCGGCCCCGGCACTCCGGCTCCGGCCGGAACAGCCCCCTGACTGCCGGGAGCGGCGGCCCGGGTCCCCCGGCCAGCGGGACCGGGAGACCCGGGCACGGCAAGCCGCGCTGCTCACATCTGGGGCATCACCTCGGCCGCGATCTGCTCAAGGTGCTCAAGGTCGCTGAGATCGAGCACCTGGAGGTACAACGCCGAGGCACCCGCTTCGGCGAACGCGCCGATCTTGTCTACGATCTCGTCCGGCGTGCCGGCGAGGCCGCTTTCCCGCAGCTCGGCGACGTCCCGGCCGATGGCCGCGGCCCGGCGCGCCACCTCTGCCTCGTCCTTGCCGCAGCACACGGTCTGCGCGGCGGAGAAGACCATCGATGACGGATCCCGCCCCGCCGCCTCGCATGCCTCCCGAACCCGGCCGAACAGCCCGGCCGAGTCCGCCGGGGGCACGAATGCGGCGTTGAACTCGTCGGCGTACCGCGCGGCGAGCGCGGGCGTCCTGCGCCTGCCAGCGCCGCCGATGATGACCGGGGGCCGCGGGCGCTGCGCCGGCTTGGGCAGCGCCGGGGAATCCGTGACCTGGTAATAGCTGCCGTCATAGGAGAACGTCTGGCCCTGGGGTGTCTCCCAGAGTCCGGTGATGATCGCGAGTTGCTCCGCGAAACGGTCGAAGCGTTCCCGCAGCGGCGGGAACGGCACGCCGTACGCCTTGTGCTCGGCCTCGAACCAGCCGGCGCCGATCCCGAACTCGACGCGGCCGCCGCTCATCTCATCGACCTGCGCCACCGTGACGGCGAGCGGCCCGGGCAGCCGGAACGTCGCGCAGGTCACCAGCGTGCCGAGTCTGATACGGCTGGTCTCCACGGCCAGCCCGGCCAGCGTGGCCCACGCGTCGGTGGGGCCTGGCAGCCCGGAAACATCACCCATCTTGAGGTAGTGGTCGGAGCGGAAGAACGCGTCGAAACCGAGTTCCTCCGCGGTGGCGGCCACGCGCCGCAGCGTTGCGTAGCTAGCGCCCTGCTGGGGTTCTGTGAAGATCCGAAGTCGCATGCGTCCATTCTTCCGCTGGCGCGGACCAGCCGGCCTGGCCTATCACCAGGTAACGGTGCGCTCACCGGGTAACGGCACGCGACCGGGCCTGCCGCACCGGTCACGCCTGCGGCAGCGCGGCCGGCAGGTCCTCCCCGAAGTATCCTTCGTGTTCCTCCCAGCGGACCTCGCCGCGGACCGTGCGGCGCCCGACCCACATCAGGCCGATGCGCACGTAACGCGAATCCAGGTCAGGCGCTGATATGGACGGCCGCACAGCCTCGATGTAGCCGAGGAACGGCTTGCCGGAGACCAGGTGCTGCTCGCACACCCGCATCGCCCCGGCCAGGTCGCCGGTGACGCCCATGAGGTACGGCACATCGGAGATATCTCCGGCGAGGAGAGCCCAGCAGTACATGGCCGGCAACCTAGCGCATCTGAACCGTATCGTCTAGCGTCGACTACTGTCGAAGCGTTGCGATTGGCAATATTGCCATTCGAGTACGGTGCAAGAGTGTCGATAGATGACGAATCGGACCCACGAGCGTACATAAGGCTCGCGGCGCTCCTAAGGCGGGCGATAACGGACGGCACGTACCCGCCCGGCACGCCCACGCCGTCCATCACCACGCTCAGCCAGCAGTACGGGCACGCCAGGCAGACCTGCGCCAAGGCGCTGCGCATGCTCGTTGACGAGGGGCTGCTCATCCGCTATCCCGGTCTCGGCTACTACGTGGCCGGCACGCCCAGGCCGCATTCCCCCGCGAGCAACGGCGGCAAGCCCGACGCCCCGTAGCCGGATCGCCCCGTAGCCGGATCGCGGGGGCGACGCCCGGCCCGATCCGGCCGGCCCGATCCGGCCGGTCAGCGGGGCCGGTCAGCGGGTAAGGGTCGCGACGCACTCCACGTGGTGCGTCATCGGAAACGCGTCGAACGCGCGCAGTCCCTCCAGGGCCCAGCCGCGCGCGAGCAGTAGCCCGATGTCGCGGGCGAGCGTGGCGGGGTCGCAGGACACGTAGGCGAACCGCCGCGTCGCGGGCGTGCCGGACAGGTAATCGACGACCTCCCGCGCCAGCCCGGCGCGCGGCGGATCGGCGATGGCGAGCCGGGCCGGCGGCAGGCCGCCCCGCCGCAGCACCTGGGCCACGTCCCCCCGCCGCACCTGAGCCCACGGCCAGTCCCGCAGGTTGTGCCGGGCGTCGCGGACGGCCGCCTGGTCCGACTCGATCCCTATCACGGTCCCGTGCGGCCCGACCAGGGGCGCGACGACCCCGGCGAACAGCCCCACGCCGCAGTACAGGTCGAGCACGGCGTCGCCGGCCTGCGGTCCGGTCGCCGCCAGCACCGCCTCGGCCAGTGCGCCGGCCGCCGCGGGATGCACCTGCCAGAACGCCCCGGCGCTGACCCGCCACTCCCGCCCGGCCGCGCGCTGACTGAGGAAGGCGCGGCCGCGGACGGGGGTGAGCCGCCGCCGTGCGCGCCTGAGCACCGACTCGGCCGGAACCGCGGTCGGCTCCTGCGTTCCCCCCTTGTCCTCCGAACGGAAGCGGCCGACTCCCCCGCGCCCCCTGCTGCCCGCGGCCTTGGCGCCGGCGCCGGGGCGCCCGCCGGGTTCCGCATCGCCGGCCGGGGTGACGATAACCATGCGCTCGGCGGGTTCCCCGCCAGGGCCGGGGCTTCCCGCGACGGCCTCTACCGCGGCGGTCCCCGGCCAGCGACGGCGCGGGATGCCGAGCTCCCTGATGCGCGGGTGCGCGATCAGGCAATCCCCCACGTCGATGACCTCGTGCGAGCGATGCGCGCGCAGTCCCGCCGCGCCGTCATCGCGCACCGCGAACTGCACTCGCGTACGCCAGCCCAGGCCCGGCGTTCCGCTTCTTGCTGTTATCTCCCCGCTGGCTGCCGGCTCGCCCCCGGCTGCCGGCTCGTTCCCGGCTGCCGGCTCGCCCCCGGCTGGCAGGTTCGCGCCGGAGGGCACCGCTCCGGCGTTCCCGTAGGCCGGCTCCGCGTCGCCGGGCAGCGGCTCCACGGTGACCGCGCGGTCGACGCCGGCCAGCCGGCGCAGCTGCTGCCCGATCACGGCGGCCTTGAGCGCGCGCTGCGCCGGCAGGGACGCATGCTGCCAGTCGCAGCCCCCGCAGCCGCCCGGACGGGCATGCGGGCACGGCGGCCGCACCCGGTCCGGCGATGGCCGGAGGATCTCCACCGCGTCGGCGCGGGCGAACCGGGACGTGGCCTCCGTCACGCGCGCGACCACCCGCTCGCCGGGGAGCGCGTGCCGCACGAACAGCACGGGCAGACCGGCAGGCCTGCCGATGCACCAGCCGCCCTGCGCGACGCTCTCGGCCGTGACCTCGACAGATTCGCCCACCTGGTAACCCATGGGATAGTCCCCTCCTATTCTGGGGTCGCATTCTCCCATGTAAGGGCATAACTTTGGCGGGGCGCCCGGTCCGGGCGCCTCCCGGACGACGACGTACCGCGAAAGGACGGGTCGTGCATATCGTGATCATGGGCTGCGGCCGGGTCGGCTCGACGCTTGCCCACATCCTGGAGGACCGCGGGAACACGGTCGCGGTCATCGACCGCGACCCTGAAGCCTTCCGCAGGCTCCGGCCGTCGTTCAAGGGCGAGCGGGTCACCGGAATCGGCTTTGACCGCGACGTCCTTGCCAGGGCGGGGATCGAGCGCGCCGACGGCTTCGCGGCGGTGAGCAGCGGCGACAACTCCAACATCATCGCTGCGCGGGTGGCACGCGAAACGTTCGGCGTCCGCCAGGTGGCGGCCCGGATCTATGACCCCAGGCGCGCGGAGGTCTACCAGCGGCTCGGCATCCCGACGGTCGCGACCGTGCGGTGGACGGCCGACCAGATGCTCCGCAAGCTGCTGCCGGAAGGGGCCGAGCCTCTGTGGCGGGACGCCACCGGCAAGGTCGTGCTCAGCCAGGTGCCCGTGTCCCCGGCGTGGATCGGCGAGCCGGTCAGGCATGTCGAGGCCTCGGCGGGCACGCGGATCGCCTACATCGACCGGCTCGGCGAGGCGATCGTGCCGCAGCCGGGAACCGTGCTCCAGCAAGGCGACGTGGTGCACGTCATCGCCCAAGAGAGCGACTTGGACCGGATCACGGCAGCGTTCGCCGTGCGTGAGGGGAGCCACTGATGCGTGTCGCCATCGCCGGAGCGGGCGCGGTTGGCAGGTCCATCGCCCGCGAACTGCTCGAGAACGGGCATGAGGTGCTGCTGATCGACCAGAAGCCGAGCGCGATCAAGGTGGACAGCGTGCCGCGCGCGGAATGGCTGCTCGCCGACGCGTGCGAGATCAGCTCGCTGGACGACGCGGCACTCGACCGGTGCCAGGTCGTCGTCGCGGCGACGGGCGACGACAAGGTCAACCTGGTCGTGTCGCTTCTCGCCAAGACCGAGTACGGCGTGCCGCGCGTCGTGGCGCGGGTCAACCACCCCGGCAACGAATGGCTGTACAACGAGTCGTGGGGCATCGACGTGGCCGTCTCCACGCCCCGCCTGCTGTCCGCCCTCGTCGAGGAGGCGGTCAGCGTGGGCGACCTGGTCCGGCTGATGACCTTCGGGCAGAGCGAGGCCAGCCTGGTCGAGCTGACCATGCCGGCCGACGCGCCGCTGGCCGGACAGCAGGTCGGCTCCATCGAGTGGCCCGCCGACGCCGCACTGGTCGCGATCCTGCGCGAGGGGCGGGTGCTCGTCCCGCAGCCGGATGACCCGCTCCAGCCCGGCGACGAGCTCTTCTTCGTGACGACCGAGGACGTCGAAGATCAGCTGGAGCGCCTCTTCTCAGCCGGGTGATCAGCCTCGGGCGCCCGCCTGGGCCGGCGCGATGGCGGCGGCCAGCGCCGCCCCCCACTCGCGCGCCCGGGCGGTCTCGTGCGGCTCGAGCCGGTTCTCCCTGGTCACCACGAAGCTCTCCGGCTTCACGGCCACCGCGAGGCCGCGCGCGCGGAGCAGGCGGGCGATCCCCGTGGCTGCCCGGCCGGTCAGCGCCGCGGGCCCGGGCATCCGGGTGTCGAAGGCGGCCGCCCTGACCGGATAGCGGCCGAGCGACCCGAGCCACTCGCGCAGCCCAGGGCCCGGCGCGTCCGGGTCCAGCTCCAGGCGGCTGCCCGGCTTGCCCGCGGCCTCCACGGCCGCCTTGCGGGTGGCCGCCCGGGTCATCCCGTGCATGTGCGTCGGCCCGCCGGCGACCACCAGGTCAGCACCGGCCAGAACCGCCGGGCCCGCCCGGGACACCGGGACGACGCTGACGTCGAAGGCAGTGCCCAGCCCGGCCCCGATAGCGTCGGCAACGCGGTGCGTGTTGCCGTACATCGACTCGTACACAACCACTGCTCGCATGACGGCCCCCCGATCTTGCGCTCATCTCACCGTGATCGTGCGGCGGCGGGCGCCGTCGCCGGCAGGGCCGGAGGTCACCAGGCACGTCAGGATGGCAGCAGGTCCAGTCCGCCGGAACCGAGGCGCGCGGTCACGCCCCGGGCGGCACCCGCGTGACGCCCGGGGCCGCGCAGGAGCGCACCGGGCAGAACCGCACCGCGCGGCCGGGAACGCGCGGTTCTCCCGGGTGAGCCACGGCAACCGCGGGCCGGCGGCCGCCGGCGGCCTCGCGGCCGCCCGGCCGGCCGCGGCGTTATCCTCGCCGCCGCGATCCTTGCCGCATCCTTGCCGCCGCGATCCTTGCCGCATTCTCGCCGCCGCGATCCTCGCCGCCGGGCCGGAAGGCCCGGCCGCTGAGGTGGCGGCTAGCGGGTCTCGGTGAATTCGGGGCCGCGCTCGAAGGGGTTCGGCGGGGTGGCGAACCTGTTGGTCTCCTGCTGGGCGCGGGCCTGCTCCTCCGCGAGAGCCTGGGCCGCCTCCGGCGGCAGCCGCAGCTCAAGGAGGTCACGGGGCGGCATCGGATGATCGCCGCGGACCACGACGACCTCGCGCATCAGCGCCTCGAGCTGGGCCGCGGCGGCGGGGTTCTCCGCGGCGGCGCCGGTGAACAGCCCGCGCAGGAACCAGCGGGGACCGTCCACCCCGGTGAACCGGACCGGCCGCAGGCCGGACCGCGGCTGACCGGGCTCGGCCGGGACATGGGCGATAAGCTCGGTGCCGAACGGCCCGGCGCGCTCCGCGCTCGTGCCGCCCGCCGCGGCGATCTCCGCGGCGATCTCCGCGCGCACCTCGTCCCACAGCGCCTGCCGCTTGGGCGCGGCGAACGCCTGGAGCTGAAGCTCGCTCACCCCGTGCCGCACGGTCACCCAGGCGCCATGCTGTTCCGCGAACACCAGCTGAATATCCATCCCGGGCAGCACCGGGACCTGCAAGCTGCCGAGGTCTACCCGCTGCAGGTCGGGGTGCGGCTCGGCCACGTCCCATGGGCCGGACGCACGGGACACCTCGCCGGCGGCCTCGTCGCCGGCCTCGGCCGCCTGGTCCGCCGCGGCCTCGTCCGGCAGGTCGCGGCCGCCGGCGTTGCGACGCCGTCCGAACACTGCGCATCTCCTCCAGTCATCCCACGCCGGTCACGCCGGCGGGGTCCCCGCCGGCGTGACCGCCGGTCGAGCCGAAGCCGCCCTCGCCCCGGTCCGTCCCGGGCAGGGCCGCTACTTCGCGGAACGCCGCCTGTTCCACCCGCTGCACCACAAGCTGCGCGATCCGGTCACCGCGCCGGAACGAGACCGCCCGGGCCGGATCGGTGTTCAGCAAGATCACCTTAATCTCACCGCGGTATCCCGCGTCGATGGTGCCCGGCGCGTTGACGAGCGTAACCCCGTGCCTCGCGGCAAGCCCGGACCGCGGATGCACGAACGCCGCGTACCCGGCGGGCAGCGCGACGGCTATCCCGGTGCGGACGAGGGCCCGCTCGCCCGGCGCCAGTTCGACGTCCTCCGCGGCGGCCAGGTCGGCGCCCGCATCCCCGGGCCGGGCATACGACGGCAGCGGCACGTCCGGGTCAAGGCGGGTGATCAGCACCTCCACTCCCCTGAGAGTACGCGACGCTAGGCCGCCGTGTGGTCGTCGTCGCGCAGCGCGCGCACCGCGCGCGTCACCGCCGCGGTGATGGGCACCGCCACCACCGCGCCGGCGATGCCGGCCACCACGCCGCCGACCGCGAGCACGAGGATGACCGCGAGCGGGTGCAGGCGCACCATCTTGCCCACGACCTGCGGCTGTAGCAGGTGTCCCTCCAGCTGGTTCATCACGACCAGGACGCCGAGCAGGATTACCGCGAAGACCCAGCCCTTGGCGGCGAGCACGACCAGGATCGCGAGGCCTCCGGCTACCAGCACGCCGACCAGCGGGACGAACGCGGCCAGGAACATGAACAGCGCCAGCGGGGCGGCCAGCGGGGCGCTCATGATCGCCAGGGTGACGCCCATCACGACGGCGTGAATCGCGGCGATCGCGACCGTGCCGCGGACGTAGTACACGACCGCCTGCCAGGCGGCGGTCCCGGCCAGGTCCGCACGCCGCTTGCGCTCCGCGCGCAGCCTGCTCGTCAGCCACGCCCAGATCCGGTCCCCGTCCTTGATCAGGAAGAACGAGACGAAGAACGTCAGCACGACGCCGGCCAGGATCTCCACGACGATCTTGCCGCCGGTCACCACGGTCCCCTCGACCAGCGACTTGTGCTGGCTCAGGAACTTCACGATGTCGTCGGACAGCACCTGCAGGTTGCCGGTCCGCAGATGGAACGGCGGGCCGGCCAGCCAGGACTGGATCCGGGTCGTGGTGCGCTTGACCTGGCTGACCAGGTTCGGGTACTCGGCCTGGACCCTGGTGGACACGAGCGCGACGGCGCCCGCCAGCGCCGCGATGGCGAGCAGCAGCGTGCACCACGTCGCCGTGAGCGGCGGCAGGCCGCGGCGGCGCAGCCGGGCGGTCAGCGGCTGGAGCAGCGCGGTGAGCAAGATCGCGGCGGCGCAGGGCACCACCACCACGTAGAGCAGCGCGGCCACCCGGGCCGCGATGTAGAGCACGACGGCGAGCAGCAGGAGCCGCCAGGACCAGGCGGCCGCGTTCTGCAGCCATCGCGGGACCGCGGCGGGCGTCCCGTCCGGCGGCATCGGGCGCTGCGGCGCGTCCCCGGCCCTCGCCGAGCCGTCCGCGGCGGCCTTGCCGGCCCGGTGCCCGGCCGCCCCGGCGAGTCCGTTCGCCGCCCGCCTGGCTGCCCGGCCCATCATGAGTCCATCTAACCAACTACCGTGGACTCCATGCGTTCGTACCGCGAGCACT
This sequence comes from Trebonia sp., assembly GCA_035294225.1. GTDB lineage: Bacteria > Actinomycetota > Actinomycetes > Streptosporangiales > Streptosporangiaceae > Trebonia. The sequence continues at coordinate 4,939 of DATGLH010000020.1, read as the reverse complement.
TGCGGGTGCCCGTCAGCTGGTGGCTGCTCGCCGTGCCTGTCATCGCCATCCTCGGAGGCGAGGTTTACGCCGGTTTCGGCGGGTTCATCCCGCCGCTGGTCTACGCGGTCTTCACCGCCGTCGTGGCCGGCTTCCTGCTGGCCTGGGGCGCCGCGACCGTCGAGGTGACGGACGGCACGCTGCGGGCCGGGGGCGCCGCGCTGCCGCTCAGCCAGATCGGCGAGGTGGTCGTGCTCGACGAGAGGCAGGCCGCGCTGCTGCGCGGCCCCCGGGCGGATCCCAGGGCCCGTCTGATGCTGCGGCCCTACCTGAAGCGCGCCGTGTACATCGCGCTCGCCGATCCGGGTAGTGATGTTCCGTACTGGCTGGTCGCGACCCGGCATCCGGCCGAGCTCGCGGCCGCCATCGAGCGCAGCCGCCAGGTCGTGGGATGATGGCGCATCACCGAGCGGGACGAGGAGGCAACGGATGGCCAAGGGTAAGGGCAAGAAAAGCGGCGGATCCGGCGGTACCATGCTCGCCACGGTGGCGAGCACGGGGACGATGTTCCTGATGCGGAAGCTGCTGGGCATGGCATGGACCAAGGTCACCGGCAAGGAGCCGCCGACCGACCTGTCAGACCGCAAGGTGACCCTGCCCGAAGCACTGGGATGGGCGGTTCTCCTCGGCATCATCGGGGAACTGGCGCGGTTCGCCGTGGTACGCGCCACGACGCGCCGCCCGCTGCCGGAAGCCGGCGACGCGGAATCAGGCTGACCCGCGGGCCGGCCGCCGTCCCCGCGGGCGCCGGCCCGCGGGGACGGGATTGTCAGGCAGCGCACTCACGGCAGACAAGCTGGCCGTTCCTTTCCTCGGCAAGCTGGCTGCGGTGGTGCACAAGGAAGCAACGCGAACAAGTGAACTCGTCCGCCTGCCGTGGGATCACCCGGAACGAGAGCTCCTCGTTCGATAGGTCGGCGCCAGGCAGTTCAAGAGACTCGGCGACGTCGTCCGGGTCAAGGTCGATCGTGCTCGACGACTTGTCCATCCGCCGCGCCTGGAGTTCTTGCAGGCTGTCCTCGGTCAGGTCGTCATCGGTCTTACGCGGGCTGTCGTAGTCAGTAGCCATTGTGGTGACCCATCCCCCTCCAGTAGGTGGCGCGCGGTCGCTGCGCGGATGTAACGCTCTGGGAGCCTTAGTTGTGCCCGATTCCGGCGGGGAATTCTGCCACGTTCTGCGCTGGTGCGCACGCGGCGGTCGCCCACGGCGGACGTGTCCCGCTGGTACCTGTTCTGGCCGCTGGTAAACCGCGCATACAGCTCATCTATTCCGCGCTGGCGGCCTTGCCGGCCGGGGACGGTCCGGCCGGTGCTCACCCATCGCGGTCGGCGGCCAGCTCGGCCAGCGCCGACGCCAGCGGGCCGAACAGTCCGGGCCCCGCCGCGATCGTCATCGGCGTGCCCGCCGGCGCGCCGTTCAGGCCGCCGACGACCGCGCCCGCCTCCGCCGCGATCAGCGCGCCGGCCGCGTAGTCCCAGTAGTTCAGGCCCCGCTCGTAGTAGGCGTCCACCCGGCCGGCCGCGACCGAGCACAGGTCCGCCGAGGCCACGCCGGCCCGCCGGATGTCCCGGACCCGGGGCAGCAGGGCGGCGACGACCTCGCCCTGCACCTTGCGCCGCGCCGCCTGGTAGCCGAACCCGGTCGCCACCAGCGCCCGGTCCAGGGGGACGCCCGGCTTGCAGCGCAGCGCCACCCGGTCGCCGCCGGAGTCGAGCCAGGCGCCGCCGCCGAGCACCGCCGTGAACGTCTCGCCGCGCCGCGGCACCGAGACGACGCCGGCCAGCACCACGCCGGAGACCTCGGCGGCGATCGACACCGCCCAGTCGTGCAGCCCGTACAGGTAGTTGACCGTGCCGTCGATCGGGTCGATCACCCAGCGCACCGGCGCGTCGCCGGTCTGCCCGCCTTCCTCGCCCAGGATCGCGTCGCCGGGCCGCGCGGCGGCGATCCGCGACCGGATCAGCTCCTCGGCCCGGCGGTCCATCTCCGTCACCACGTCCGTGGGGCTCGACTTCGTCGCCGCGACGGACACGCGGTCGGCGCGCTCGGCGAGCAGCCGCCCGGCCGCCTCCGCCGCGTCCACGGCGACGGCAAGCAGGTCGCCGCGGGCAGGCAGGTCGCCGCGGCTCATGCCGGGCGGGCGGGCGGAGTATAGCGGCAGCAGTCCGCGGGACAGGGGGCCGGCGCCGGGCCGAGATCGCCCAGGGCCAGCGCAGGTGCGCCCGAGGTTCGTTCCGCGACCAGCTCGCACACCATCGACGCGAACCGCTCCGACGACCCCGGCGCCTTCGCCCTGGCGAACGGCAGGCCGAGGGAGGCCGCGGTCTCCGCCGCCTCCACGTCGAGGTCGTGCATGACCTCCATGTGGTCGCTGACGAACCCCACCGGCACCACCGCGACCGCCGGGACGCCGGCCTTCGCCAGCGACGCGATGTGGTCGCGGACATCCGGCTCCAGCCACGGCTGGCCGGGCGGACCGCTGCGGCTCTGGTAGACGAGGTCGCGGGGCAGGCAGCCACCACGCGTACGTTCGGCGATAAGGCGGGAAGCCTCCGCGAGCTCAGCCGCGTACCGGCCGCCGGGGGCCCCGGGGCGGGCGGTCCCCCCCGAAGCGCTGCCGCTCGCCGCCGCCATGCCCAGCGGCACGCTGTGCGCGGTGAACACCAGCCGGGCCTGGTCCGCCACGTCGGCGGGCAGCGTGGCCAGGGCCGCCTCGGTGTTCGCGGCGAACGGCTCGATGAAGCCGGGATGGTTGAAATACGGGCGGATCTTTTCGATCCGCGGCGCCCGCGGGCCCACGGCCGCGACCGCCCGCGCGATGTCGTCCTGGTACTGCCGGCACGCCGAGTACGAGCTGTACGCCGAGGTCACGAACGCGATGGCGCGCTCCACCCCGTCGCTGGCCATCTGCCGCACCGTGTCCTCGAGGAAGGGGTGCCAGTTCCGGTTCCCCCAGTACATGGGCAGGCCGAGGCCGGCCGCCTCGATCGCGGCGAGCATGTCCCGGCACTGGGCATTGATCGGGCTGACGCCGCCGGCCGCGTAGTAGTGCTCTGCCACCTCGGCCAGCCGCTCGGCCGGCACGCCGCGGCCCGCGGTCACGTGCTCCAGGAACGGCATGACGTCGTCGGGCCCCTCCGGGCCGCCGAACGACAGCAGCAGGAACGCATCGTAAGCGGGCATGCCTCCATCCAACCAGGAAGGCGGCGCGCGCTGGTAAACGGCAGGGGAACACGGGCGCGGGAAAACGTGTTGACCGTGCCCGGTATTGTCCTGTTCCGTGCGGTCGGGGGCAGCGTGATGACGGGCACCGGAAAGACGCGCCCGGGGGGATTCCTGCTCCCCTACGCCGAGATCTTCCGCATCCCGCGCGCGTGGCGCTTCTCGGTCGCGGGGATCGTCGGGCGGATGCCGATGGCGATGTTCGGCCTCGGGACGGTGCTGCTCATCTCCGCCGGGACCGGCCGCTACGGGGTGGCCGGGAGCGTGTCGGCGGCGGGCTCGCTCGCCGGGGCGGCCGGCGCGCCGCAGATCGCCCGGCTCGTGGACAGCCGCGGCCAGCGCCGGGTGCTGGTCCCGCTGTGCGTGGTCTTCGCCGTCTCGGTCGCCGCGCTCGTCGCCGCGGTGCAGCTGCGCGCCCCCGACTGGGCGCTGTTCCTTCCGGGGGCGCTCGGCGGCGCCACCATGCCCGCGCTCGGCCCGATGGCCCGTGCCCGGTGGAGCGTGCTGCTGGCCGGCTCGCCGCGGCTGCACACGGCGTTCTCCCTGGAATCGGTGGCCGACGAGCTGTGCTTCGTGGTGGGGCCGGCAGCCGTCACGGTGCTCGCCACCCAGGTGCACCCGGCCGCCGGCGTCGCCGCCGCGGCCGCCGCCTGCCTGATCGGCACGCTGTGGTTCGCGTCCCAGCGGGAGACGGAGCCGCCCGTCCAGGTGCGGGGGAAAGCACAGGATCCCGAACGGACGCGGCGTTCTCCGGCGCGCGACCGTCCTCTCCTCCCGGCGCCCGGCCTGGCCGTGCTCGTGCCCGTGTACGTGTCCCTGGGCGCGATGTTCGTCTCGATCGACCTGTCCACGGTCGCGTTCGCCGCGCACGCCGGGCACAAGCCGCTGGCCGGGTTCGTGCTGGGCTGCTACGCCCTGGGCAGCGGGACGGGCGGGCTCTGGTACGGCGCCCGGTCCTGGCGCGCGCCGGCCTCCCGGCGGCTCGCGGTCACGCTGACGCTGAGCGTGGCCGGCGTGTGCACGTTCTGGGCGATGCCGGACCTGCTCGTCCTGACGTGCATGATCTACCTGTGCGGGATGACCATCGCGCCGACGCTGATCGCCGGGTACAGCCTGATGGAATCCCAGGCGCTCCCCGGGCGGACCACCGAGGCCATGTCCTGGCTGTCCACGGGTATCTCCGTCGGCGTCGCGTCCGGGGCGACGGCCGCGGGGTTCGTCCTCGACGCGTTCGGGCCGCGGTGGGGCTACGCGTTCGCGGCCTGCTGCGGGACGACCGCGGTCCTCCTCTGCCTCGGCGGCCTGAGGCGGCTGTCGGTTTCCCCGCCCGTCACCGCTTAGCTCACTTTCCGTACGGACATAACGGGATATTCCGGGCACTGAGGTGGTCGCAGGGTGTGCGAAGTGAAAATTCAGCCAACTGGGGTGACGGGAGATGGCAGTCCCGGACACGGGCGGCGTGCCGGTGGCGCGATCGGCGGGCTGGGATCGTCCCGCGGGTTAACTGAATTCGCGGGCGTATTCGGCGGCCAGCGTGAGCACCTCGTCCACGTACCAGGTGGCGTGGTTGTAGCCGAAGATCGCCTGGCGAAGCCGCTGCCCGCCGGCGGCGGCGCCGCCGGCGCAGAGCAGCCGGGCGGCCGAGGGGACCGCGTCGAACGGGTTCATGATGTCCGG
>DATGLH010000019.1:0-48910 GCA_035294225.1 Trebonia sp. | reverse complement strand
GAGGGACGGGAGCAGGCCGGCTCGGGGGTTTGCGGACATGGCGAAACCTCGCTGCCTCGTGGGGGAACGCTCGTCGGGTGAAAGAGCGCGGCTCGGCGCCGCCGGCAGGCGGCAGGCCGATCAGGCTGGGCGCTCAGCAGTCAGCCGGACAGGGCGCCGGGCACAGCGCCGCGCCTTGCGCACGCTGGCTGATGCGGCGGCGGGCGGGGAACTGCGTACGAGCCATGTCCTCATGCTGAGGCATATTTCCTATAAAGTCAATAGTAAAAGTAGTGAATCAGATCACACCCGGCTCTGCCCACTGCCCCGCGGCCAGGCCGGGCACAGCACCTTTTACTAGAGATCGACTTAGCTTGTTATTTAACCTGTCTGCCTGCGGGTCTTCTTCTTCGGTTCCTCGCGCTTGACGGTCTTGCCGACGTCGTGGCGGGTGGCGGGGCGCTGGTTCTTCGACCCTGCGGGGCGTCCGGGGCCGGGCCGGGAGGGTTTCGGCGCGCTGGCGGGAACGGGCAGGTCCTGGCGGATGCGGCGAAACCCCGCGCGTACCCGGGACGGGGTGAGGCGGCCGGGCGGGCAGGGCCGCTGCCAGGGCAGCCGGATGTCGGCGGCGAGGTCGCGGGCCAGGTACAGCTGGGCGTAGGCGGCGATGACGAGCCATGTCCAGCGGCCGGCGGCTTGCGGGTCGCGGAGCCTGGGGCGGGTCCAGCCCAGCTGCTGCTTAAGGAACCTGAATGCGTGCTCGATATCGAAGCGGCGCAGGAACGCCTGCCAGGCCCGGTTCACCTCCTCTTCGGTGGCGGCGGCGCGGGAAGACCACAGCCACAGCGGTTCCGCGTCGCGGCAGCCGGGCAGGTGATCGACGGCCAGGCGGATCAGGGTGCCCTCGACGACGGGCAGCCCGCCCTCGTATGCCTCCCAGGCGGCCCGCCGGGCCAGCTGCTGGTGCAGCCGGGGCCAGGCCATCGCCTCGGCGGTGCCGTACCGGGAGGTCTCCGTGCGGGTGGCAACGGCCGGGTCCGGCCAGGTCCCCGGCTCGCTGAGATCGAGCTTGTGCCCGTGCCGGGGCGGGCGGCCGTTCGTCCCGGGCGGGCGGGGCGGGGCGGGGAAGCACATCACCCGGTCGCTGCGCAGCCGCCCGGTGATCTCCAGCGGGAGATCAGCCAGCAGCCAGGCCAGCCGGGTCAGGTCGTAGCCGGAATCGAGGACTGCGAGCATGTCCGGGTCGCCCTCGCGCCACTGCCCGGCCGTGATGAGCCCGGTGACGACATCGCGGAGCTGAGCCGCGGTGACCTCGGTGGCGTCGTCTTCCGGGCCGGGCCGGACGGCGTCCAGCGGCAGCGTCCACGACGTGCGCCCGGGCTCCAGCGCCGCGACGAGGGAGTACGGCCAGCCCGGGATGATCTGCGCGTTCCCCTTCCCGCGCGCGTAGCAGTGGCAGAACAGCCGCTCCGGGCTGGCCGCCGCGTCCGGCCGCAGCCAGCTGCTCACGTCGCACGCCAGCCGGATCCGCCCGTCGTCCCAGCCGCGAAGCGGTATCCCCGCCACCGCCCGGCGCAGCCGGCCGGTCCGGACCTCCCCGCAGTTCAGCGCATCGTAGAGGCCGCCGTGCCCGCGGCGGCACTCCGGCTCCAGGCACAGCTCCGCCAGCATGTGCACCCGCTCCGGCCGGCACGCCAGCGCATCGCACGCCTCGAACAGGGCATCGCGGCGCATCCCCAGCGAGCAGTACAGCCCGCCCCGGAACCCCGCCAGCCGCGCCATCCCGCGATCAGCCTCTTCCCCGCCCGCCTGCCAGGACATGATGAAAGCCACGGCCACCGCCCGGTCTTCAGATTCTGTGGAAGGAACCCGAAGATCATCAAACGGTGGCCGCCTCATATCACCACGCCACGCCGGACACCACAAGCAACTCAGGATGACCCAGGCAACAAGGGTTAAATAACAAGCTTAGCGACGACATAGGTATTCTTTCCGGCGCGGTGCCGGTCATCGCTATCGGCCGACGCGAGTCCGCCCGATCGACCCCGAGCCAGACTCGCAGCAGATTCGCGATGAAACGATCTCCGTAACAGCCGACGCGTTATGGTCTACCGCCGCTCGTTGGCCCACATGCGGTTCGAGGTCTGCCACGCGTCACGGATCGCGTCGGCGCGCTGTTTGCTCATCGCGGCCAGTTCCTCGAGCCGGGGCTTGATCATGCCGCCGAACTGGTAGCGCACCGCACCCGAGCGCAGTATCAGAACCTCGTAAGACAGCACGTCGTACCCTGGGTCGGCGGACGTGCTGGCCACATTGACGGAGACCCCGAGACCGCGGCTGAGGAGGTTCCTGACGTGCTCCGGGACGCCGGGCTTCACGTTGGCGACCTCTTCGGCGCAGATCACGGCGGGCGCGTCGCGGTAGTCCACCATGGCCTTGCGCCGCGATGCCCCGCCGTTGCGCGCGTTCTTCTCGCGCATCTCAAGAATCGCCTCGCGGCCCGGCATGACGACGCCCGCGCTGGGGAAGAGCACGACGGCGTCGGGACGGTACAGCGTGCGCAACTGCGCGTAGTCAGCTGCCTGCTGCGCGGCATGGAACCGGGCGTAGAAGCGGTGCTCGGCGGTGTCCGGTGCGTGCCCGTGTTGCCCGGCAGACAGCTGCCGCGGGGCGATCGTGCCGGTGACCTGGTAGCGCACCGCCCCCGCCTCCAGCACGAACAGGTCATAGATCACGAATTCTTCATTGCGCGTGGCCACCCTGGCCTCCACGCCGATCGCCTCCCCGTATTCGGCGATCTTCTCCAGCGCCGCCAGCCTGACCGGCCCGGCGGCCGCGATCGTGTCGCCGGCGGCGGCCACGATCGCGGCCCGGCCGGTGAAGACCTGCCCGGAGCCGACATCGACCTGCACCGCGTCGTGCCGGTAAAACGACTCCAGGGCGGCCAGGTCCCCGCGTTCGATCGCGAGACTCAAACTGTTGTAGAACTTCCGGCCCGGGCTCAGCTGAATCATCAATCTCTCCCTGCCATCGGCGGCCCCGCAAGGCTCAGGCTAGCCTGAACAGACCGCGCGGCAAACGGTCCCGCCACGACCCGGACCGCAGCAGATGTGCTGTGCAGCAACCCGCGCCGCCGAACCGCCGCCGGGAAGTCCGGCCGCGGACGTCAGTGGCGACCCGCGGTGGACACCGGGGCGATGCGCCGGGGTGGTTATCGCAGCGGGATGTTGATCCCTGAGACGCTTCCCTTGAACGCCCTCTGGTTAAGCGTCATTGTCCACGGACGGGTGCCGTCGGGCGCGTGCGCGAAGTACTCGGTGTTGCTCATCGTCTGACCCGGCATCAGGTACAAGGTTCTCGTCAGGTCCCTGGTGCAGTCGCTGCCGGTCGAGGGGTCCGTCGTCCCGTTCGGGGTGTTCAGCGTGGCCTCGCGGGCAGCGGAGAAGGCGCAGGTCCACTCGCTGGCAATCCCGGCGGTATAGAAGATCTTGGCCTCGACCGTGCCGTTCCTGTTCACGATGATGGACTGGAGGGTGACCGTGTTGCCGAACGCATCTTCCGCGAGCCGCAGGTCCTCGGTGTAGGTGCCCGGCCTGTAGGACACGGCGCCGGAGGCGGCGGCGCCCGTGCTGTCGGCGCTGGCGGAGGAGGCGGCTGAGCTTGAGGCGGGCGCGGAATGCGAGGACGCGTTCTGCGCCTCGGGAGGCGCCGAGCCGTGCCGCGCGAGAGCGACCGCGACCGCGACGGCCCCGATGACGGTCAGCGCGCCGGCCGCGCCCGCCGCCACCAGCGGCCCGCCCCGGCGGCTGTCCCGGGCGGGCGGGACCGGCGGGGAATACTCCGGCTGCGCCTGCACCGGTGGCAGCGGCTGCCCCGGCTGCCGGGAACCGAGCTGTGTGTATGCGGCCGTGAACTGCTGTGCGGGCGGCGGGACATCCGGCGCGGCCGGCGCGGCCGGGGCCGGAACCTGCCCTCCGCGGTCGCCGAGAACCCGCTGCACCTCGGCGCGCCGCTGGCCGAGCAGGTCCCGGACGCGGTCCGGCAGCCACACCGCGTCGCGCAGCACCGCGGTACCCGAGGCTTGCGACACCTGCCTGACCACCTGCGCGGGCGTCGGCCGCAGCGTCGGGTCGCGTTCGAGCAGCGGGATCACCAAGTCCCTGACCGGCCCGGGCACCCCGGCCAGATCGGGCGGCTGGCTCGCCGTCCGGTGCGCCACCGACAGCGGATCGCCGTCTCCGTACGGCCCGGTGCCGCGCGCCGCGTAGACCAGGGCACATCCCAGCGAGAACACGTCGGACGCCGGGGTCGGATCGTGCCCGCGCAGCACCTCGGGCGCGATGTACCCGGCCGTGCCGACCGCGGTGCCTGCGGCGGTCAGCGTCGTCCCCTCGCCCAGCGCGATCCCGAAGTCGATCACCACCGGCCCGTCCGCGGCCAGCAGGATGTTGTGCGGCTTGACGTCGCGGTGCACCAGCCCGGCCCGGTGGATCGCGGCCAGCGCCTCTGCCAGCCCGCCCGCGAGCGCGAACACTGACGCCGCCGGCAGCGGCCCGGCGGCCCTGACCGACTCCGCGAGCGAGGGCGCCGGCACGAACTCCGTGGCTATGTAAGGACTCGGCCCCTCGGTGTCCGCGTCCACCACACTCGCCGTGTACAGGCCCGACACCGCCATCGCGGCCTTGGCCTCCCGCGCGAACCGCTGCCGGTAGCCCGGCTGGCTCGCCAGCCCGGGGCTGATCACCTTCACCGCGACCGCGCGGCCGGCCGGCGAGGTGCCCAGGTACACCCGGCCCATCCCGCCGTCACCGACCACCGCTCTCAGCCGGTACGGGCCGAGCTGGCTCGGATCTTCCTCACCCAACCCAAGCACGCAAACCAGTCTAATACGCTCGGGACCACGCCGCCTTCGCCTTCCTGCCGCGCGGACGTGTGCACCGTAGCTTTCCGCGAGCTCTTCTCGGCTCAACCCCTGTACGCTGCATGCCGTCGCATCGCGGTCACAATAAGCGGCGCGGCTGGCATCGACCTCCCCGGCGGCGAGGATGAACGCGAGCCGGCGGGCGACGCGCGGCCCGAGGGGCATGTGTGGAGACCTACCGCTCTCGTAGACTTAATTACCTGGATCGCCCAGGGCCGCAGCCAGGAACCCGTCACCGCATTCTTCGACCGGCTCGGATCGAAAGATCGAAACTGCTCACGCATGTTTCCGCCGACGGAGTCGGCTGGATCCACGACGTCGTGCGCGAGAGGCACCGCAGGCCCTGATCTGCCTCGATGCCTTCCATATCGTGAAATGGGTGGGCGAGAGACTCGACGAACTCCGCCGCCGCCTCGCCCTCCGAGTTGCGCGCCGCAGGACAGGAAGACCAGGCCGCCACGTTCGGCAAGGGCATGTGGGCGATCCGTAAGAAACCCCAGGACCTGACCACCGGGCAGCGCACCGCCCTGGCCGGCATCGCGAGGGACAACGAGCCCCTCTACCGGGGAGAGCTGGTCAAAGAGCAGCTCCGCGAATCGCTCCGCGTCAGGGGAGACCACGGGAAGACCCTGCTCGCCGGCGTCATCTCCTGGGCCAGCCGCTCCCGGATCCCGGAATTCGCGAAACTGGCGAAAACGCTCCGCCGCTTCCAGCCCCTGATCTGGAACACCCTCGATGCAGCCGCCGCAGCCGTAGCGGATGAGCCTGCCCCGGTAAGCCTCGGCCGGGCGGGGGGTGATGGGAGGAGTGGCCGTGGACGAGGCTGATGCCGCCGTCGATCAGCCGGTGCGCGAACCGGCCCTGGTCCAGGGGCACGTCGTATCCCCCGTTCGCGCCCTAGTGGATGGACACGGCGACGAGGCCGCCGTCCTGCCGGGCGGCCCCGGCCCGGGCGATGAGGGCGCCGGCGACCGCGTCGGACAGGCTGGGCAGCAAGCCGATCCCGGGCCGCCCGGTGCCATCGCCCCGGCGAACGTGAGGTGGTATTCGGGGTCGTGCAGGTACGCCAGCTGGACCCGGTCCAGGCCGAGCCGGCCCAGGCTCTCGGCGACCGGGCGCTTGACCCGCTCGCCGGAGAGATCGCCGGTCCCGGGATCGGCGTCCGCCTTGGCGGCGAGCACGGACCCGTCCGGCAGGCCGCCGGCGGCCGTCAGCGCCCGGCCGGTGCGCAGCTCGGCCGGACCGCCGCGCGGTTGCCGGAGGTGTCCGTGACGTCGGACGGGCGCGCAGGGCAGCGCGGATCGTCGCTTCGGCGCGATCCTGGGGTACGTCGTAGCCATAGAGCGCGGGCATGCCGGCGAGCGGGCTCGTGCCGATGCACACGGCAGGTTCAGCGCCTCGGCGTACCGGTCGAGCGCTGCCCGGACTCCCCTGGCCGCCCCCGGCTCCGCGCCCTCCCGGGAGCGGTCTGGCGGGGCCGGGCGGCCAGGGAAAGCGGTCAGGGAATCAGCACGGCCTTGACGAAGCCCTCGGCGCGAGCGTCCATGAGCTCATAGGCGCGGTCCACCTCATCCAGCCCGAACCTGTGGGTCACGAGCGGCGCGTAGCTGAACCGGTGCCGGGCGATCAGGTCCAGGGCGTCGCGCATCGCCCGCATGAGGCGCGGCCGGTCGGGGCAGAACCCGTTGACGATCGTGACGGCCTTATACCACAGGTCCATGTCCATCATCGCGTCGCCGGCGTGGTGATAGCCGACGACACAGAGCGTGCCGAAGGGCCTGACCAGCGAAGCCGCCGTCGCCAGGCCGGGAGTGACCCCGGTGGCCTCGAGGACGATGTCGGCACGGTGGTCACGGGCCCGCGCGGCGGGAGCCGCGCCGCTCCCGCCCCCGTACTCTTCCGGCAGGTCGTCCGGGGCGAATACCAGGTCGGCCCCGAGCTCAAGGGCACGCTGGCGGGCGGCCGGCACCGGGTCCACGCCGATCAGCAGTCCCGGCGCCCGGTCCCGCACCAGCTGCACCAGGCCCAGCCCCATGAACCCCAGGCCTACCACGGCGACCCGGTCGCCGGCCGCCATGCGGGTGCGTCCCAGTGCCTCTTCCAGGTCGGCGACGGGTTCGCCGAGCGCGAGCGCGGGGTCGATGTGCCCGGGGACGGGCAGGATGGAGTCGGCGTCCATCACCGCCAGCGACGCGAACCCCTGGCCGCCGAGGCCGGTCACCAGCTCGCCTTCGGACCACCCCCGGGCGTGCCGTCCGGCCGCCGCCACCCGGCCGACGATCTCGTGACCAAGGCGGACCGGCCCGGCGGACGCCCGCCCGCCCGTGCCGCCGGTCCGCCAGACGTTCAGGTCGGACGTGCAGACACCACTGGCTACCACTTCGACGAGCACCTGGTGGTCGCCCGGCCGCGGATCACCTGCCTCTACCACCTCTGACGTGCGCGGACCGGTAACCTGGCTGATTCTCATGACGCCTCCGGAACGGGGTGGGCAGCGGAGAAATCGTACGCGACCTCTTGATGTGGTGGATAGGTATCGTCTTATACTTAGCTGCAAGTGGATCGTAGTGGTCTCTAGTGGCAAACATAAGGGACCCGCCGCGAAGGAGCCCGAGCATGAGCACATACACCTGTGCCGTGATCGCGGCCGGGTCCCAGGGGCGCGTGCACGCCCAGGGCTACCTGGCCGCGCGGGCGCTGGGCGCGCGCCTCACGGCGGTCGCGGACCCGGACACGGACACCGCGCGGGAACTGGCCGCCGACCTCGGGATCCCCGGGGTCTACGGCAGTCACCTGGACCTCCTGGCGGCCGAGCGCCCGGACGTGCTGAGCATCTGCACGCCGCCGGCCGCGCACCTGGAGATCGCGCGGGCCGCCGTGGCCGCCGGGGTCAAGGCCATCCACTGCGAGAAGCCGATCGCCACGTCGTACGCCGACGTGCTGGAGATGCACCGGCTGACGCGGGACGCGGGAGTCCAGCTCACCATCAACCTCCAGCGGCGGTTCGAGCCCGTGCACAAGTTCGCGCGAGAGCAGATCGCGGCGGGCGCCATCGGCGACGTGATCAGCCTCGAGGGCTACTGCCCGAACCTTTTTGACTGGGGCGCGCACATCGTCGACCTGCTGCTCTTCTACCGGGGCGACCGGGCGCCCAGCTGGGTCATCGGCCAGGTCGACGTGTCGGTGAACCGGTACGTGTACGGCGCCTTCGCCGAGACCTCCTCGCTGACCCAGGTCAAGTGGGAGGACGGCGTCAACGCGCTGATCATGACCGGCCGCGAGCCGCAGACACCGGTGCTCAACCTGGCGAACAACCTGGGGGTGATCGTTCAGGGCACCGGCGGGCGGCTCGACGCGGGCAGCGCGCGGTGCGTCATCCGCCGTTTCGGCGCGGGCGACCTGTCGTTCGACTCCCCGTACAGCAGGGACACCTCGACGTGGGAGCGCGGCGTCGACCCGGCCATCGTCGCCTGCACGGCCGAGGCCATCGCGGACCTGATAGCGAGCCTGCGGGACGGGCGCGAGCCGGCGCTGCGCAGCGAGTTCGGCGTGCGCGGCGCGGAGATCATCTTTGCCACCTACGAGAGCAGCCGTTCCCGCAGACGTGTCCCCACGCCGCTGAGTCCTGCCGACAACGCCCTGCTCAGCGGGCTGGCGCAGGGCTTCTGGCGGCCCACGGGGCAGCAGCACTCAACCTACTGAGGGAGCCCAGCGGTGACCCGATCCGAAGCCTCACGCCGACCTCCTTCGGCGCTGGTCATCATCGCCGGCGACGACGTGTACGAGGACCTGTTCACCGCCGGCCTGAAACTGGCCGGCATCCTCGTCGCGGCGGGGTTCGCGGCGCGTACCGCGATGGGCACCGGCCGCCTGGACCGCTGCGGCGCCGCGGACCTGATCGTGCTCTACACGGCCCTGGGCTGCTTCCCGCCGTCCCGGCAGGCAGCGCTCGCCGCCGCCGTCCGGGCCGGATCGGGGCTGCTCGCCGTGCATTCCTCGAACGTGTTCCCGGGATCGGGAGCCGGGCCGGGACCTGGCCATCGGACCGGTTACCGGCTCATCGGCAGCCGGTACGTGTCCCATGGACCCGCGCCGCACGAGAGCCGGTTCCTGGTCGAGACCGACCGGCGTCATCCGGTGACGCGGCGCCTGGCCCCGTTCGAGATAACGCACGAGCACTACCAGATCGAGACCACCGATGACGTGCGGGTCATCGCGTGGCGCCGCACGCCGGCCCGGCGCGAGCCCATCGCCTACGTCCGGCGGGCCGGCCGCGGCCGGGTGTGCTACCTCCAGCTCGGCCATGACATGCGGGCGTGGGACGAGCCGCCGGTCCGCGAGATCGCCGCCCGCGCCGCGTGCTGGGCGCGGCGGGAGGAGACGCGATGAGGGTCATGCTGCGGCGGCTGTCGTTCTACGCGGTCACCGCGTGGGCGGCGATCACGCTGAACTTCATCCTGCCCCGGCTGATGCCGGGAAACCCGGCTCAGGATCTCATCAACCGCAGCGCGGGGAAGCTGAGCCCGGCGGCGATCAAAGCCATCCAGGTGCTCTTCGGCCAGCCGCACACGAGCCTCATCTCGCAGTACCTCACCTACTGGCGGAACGTCGTCACGTTCAACTTCGGCGTTTCCTACTCGTTCTACCCGACGCCGGTGATCCAGGTCATCCGGCAGAGCATTTTCTGGACCGTCGTGCTGATCGGGCTCTGCACGATCATCGGGTTCGTCCTCGGCACGCTGCTGGGGATGTTCGTCGGCTGGCGGCGCGGAAGCTGGCGCGACGCGCTCGTGCCCGTCACCACGTTCCTGTCCTCGCTGCCGTATTTCTGGTTCGCGCTCATCGCGATCTTGGTGTTCGCGGTGAGCCTGCGCTGGTTCCCGAGCTCGGGAGGGTACGGCATCGGCCTCCAGATCGGGCTGAACTGGCCGTTCATCAGCAGCGCGATCTACTACGGAACGCTCCCGGCGCTCACCATCGTCATCGCGTCGGTCGGCGGCTGGCTGCTCGGCATGCGCAACATGATGATCACCACGCTGAACGAGGATTACGTGCTCCTGGCCGAGGCAAAGGGACTGTCCCGGCTGCGCGTGATGTTCACCTACGCCGGCCGTAACGCCGTGCTGCCCTCGGTGGCCGGCTTCGCCATGTCGCTTGGCTTCGTGGTCGGCGGCGCGATCGTGACGGAAATCGTCTTCAACTACCCCGGTATCGGGACCGTGCTGTTCCAGGCCGCCGAGGGGCAGGATTACCCGCTGCTCGAGGCGATCTTCCTGACGATCACGATGGCCGTTCTCATCGCCAACCTGCTGGCCGACCTCGCGTATATCGCGCTCGACCCACGGACACGGGAGAGCTAAGTGCTGATTACCCCGGATGTCGAAGCGATGGCCGCGGGCCCTGAGGAGCCCGGGCCCGGACGCTCCTGGCTGCGCGGCATCCTCGCCCCCAAGGTGCTCACCGGCCTGGTCATCGTCGGCGTCTTCACCGCGATGGCCGTCTTCGGGCCGATGCTCGACCATGCCGACCCGGGCGCCATCACCAGCGCCCGCCTGCAACCGCCGTCGCTCCATCACCTGCTCGGCACCACCCAGCAGGGCCAGGACGTGCTCACGCAGCTCATCTACGGGGCCCGCGTGTCCATGGAAGTCGGATTCGCGGCGGGCATCCTGACCACGCTGTGGTCCCTGCTCGTCGGGCTCACCGGCGGCTACCTCTCCGGCGCGAGCAGCGAGCTGCTGTCCATGTTCGCCAACGTGTTCCTCGTCCTGCCGGGCCTGCCGCTGGTGGTCATCATGGCCGCGTACCTGCCGCACTCGGGGTCGGCGGGCATCATCATCGTGATCACCGTGACCGGCTGGGCCTGGGGCGCCCGCGTGCTGCGCGCCCAGACCCTGTCCCTGCGCAGGCGCGACTTCGTGGAAGCGGCCCGCGCCACCGGGCAGGGCCCGGTCAAGATCATGCTCTACGACATCCTGCCGAACGAAGTGGCGATCATCACCGTCACCTTCCTCGGCTCCGTCGTCAGCGCCATCCTGACCGAGGCGAGCATCGCCTTCCTCGGCCTGAGCGACGTGACGCAGTGGTCATGGGGCACGATGCTGTACTGGGCGCAGGTCAGCGGCGCGGAGCTCGCCCGGGCCTGGTGGTGGTTCGTCCCGCCCGGGCTGTGCATCGCCCTGGTCGGAACCGGGCTGGCCTTCATCAACTTCGGCATCGACGACGTGATCAACCCGCGGCTGCGCAGCGCCGGGAGCACGCCCCGGCGGCGGCGCTCCCGCGCGCTGGCCGGGTCGCTGGCCAGGCTCGCCCGCCCCCCGGTCCGGCGCGCCGCCAAGGGACCGGAAGCCGCCCGGGGACCGGGAATCGCCGGGGGCCCGGGCGGCACCGCGGGCGGCACCGTCCTTGAGCTGAAGAACCTCCGTGTGGAGTACCGCGGCGGCGCCGCGCCGGTCCGCGCGGTCAACGACGTCTCGCTCACGCTACGGCGCGGCGAGATCCTGGGGATCGCCGGCGAATCCGGCTCGGGAAAGTCGACCCTCGCCCGGGCCGTCACCCGGCTGCTGCGTCCGCCGGCGCAGATCGTCTCCGGCGAGATGACCTACACCGCACGGGACGGCCGCCAGATCGACATCGCCGGGCTGTCCGACCGGGAGCTGCGGCAGTTCCGCTGGGAGGAGGTCTCGATCGTCTTCCAGTCGGCGATGAACGCGCTCAACCCGGTGCTCACCCTCGGCACGCAGATCGACGACGTGCTGCGGGCGCACCGCCCGGGTATGCGGAAAGTGCAGCGCGCGGCCCGCGTCCGTGACCTCCTGCACATGGTGGGCATCTCCCCCGACCGGGCCGGCGCGTACCCGCACGAGCTGTCGGGCGGGATGCGGCAGCGCGCCATGATCGCCATGGGCCTGGCTCTCGACCCGGAGATCGTCGTGATGGACGAGCCCACCACGGCGCTGGACGTCGTGATCCAGCGGCAGGTCATCGAGACCATCTCCGGGCTGAAGGACACCCTCGGCTTCTCGGTCATCTTCATCACTCACGACCTCTCGCTGCTCATCGAGCTCTGCGACACGATCGCGATCATGTACGCCGGCCGGATCGTGGAACTGGCCACGGCCGGCCAGCTGTACCAGCGGCCCCTCCATCCCTACAGCCAGGGCCTGCTCGGCTCGTTCCCGACCCTGACCGGGCCGCGGCGCACGCTCAGCGGCGTCCCCGGCTACCCGCCGGACATGCGGCGGCTGCCGGCGGGCTGCTCCTTCCAGCCCCGCTGCCCGCGGGCCCTCGCGGCCTGCGCCGGCACGCCGCCGCAGCTGATCCGCCCGCAGATCCCCGACCCGGCCAGCGTGGCGTGCCTGCTCTACGACACGGACTACCAGGACCACCCAGAAGGCCTCACCACGGGAGGCGGTCGTGCCTGACCAGCGTGGAACCGGACCCGCCCGCCAGCAGGGCTGGCGGGCGGACGCCGACCCCGTCCTGGCGGCGGTCGACGTGACCAAGCACTTCCCCGTCCACGGCAAGGACGCGGGGCGGCTGGGCAGCCGCCGGGTCGTGCACGCGCTCGACGGCGCCTCGATCGGCGTGTATCAGGGCCGGGTGACCGCCCTGGTAGGAGAGTCGGGCTCGGGCAAGTCAACGCTGGCCCGCGTGCTCGCGGGCCTGTACCGGCGGACCTCGGGTGAGGTCCTGCTGCGCGGCCAGCCGGTCCGGGCGGCGCACGGCCGCGCCTTCCGGCGGCACGCCGGCGAGGTGCAGCTGATCCTGCAAGACCCCTACGGGTCGTTCAACCCGATGCTCCGGGTGTCTACCCACCTGCGGCGGGCCGTGCGCGTCCACGAACCGGGACGCAAGGGCGACTCGCTCCAGGCACGGACCCGCGAGCTGCTGGAACAGGTTCACCTGCGGCCCGCCGGCCAGTTCCTGCAAAAGTATCCGCACGAGCTGTCCGGCGGCCAGCTACAGCGCGTCTCGATCGCCCGCGCGCTCGCCGCGCGGCCCTCGGTCCTGCTCGCCGACGAGCCGGTCTCCAACCTCGACGTCTCCATCCGGCTCGGCGTGCTCAACCTGCTCGCCGAGCTCACCAGGGACGGCGCCGGCCTGCTCTACGTGACGCACGACGTCGCGTCGGCTCGTTACTTCGCCGCGGACACGGCGGTCATGTACGCCGGCCAGGTCATCGAGAGCGGGCCGTCGGAACGGGTGACAAGCGAGCCGGCCCACCCCTACACCCGGCTGCTCATCGCGTCGGCGCCTGATCCCGCCAGGCGGGCGGCAGCGGAAGGGACGGCGGTCGCCGACCGGGGCCAGCCGCCCAGCCTCATCAGCCCGCCGGCCGGCTGCCGGTTCCACCCGCGCTGCCCGTTCGCCATGCCGGAATGCCGGACGCAGCCCCCGCCCAGGATCGAGCTTGGCGGCGGCCACTGGTCCCGCTGCTGGCTCTTCGCCGATGGCCGGCACGCCGATGGCCGGCACCGTGAATCCCCCCGAAAGGAGCCGTGATGTTCCGAAGGAAGTCAAGAAACGCAAGACGGTGGCCGATACCGTCCGCCGTCGCCATGGCGGCCGTGATCGCGGTATCGGCGTGCTCTGGTTCGGCCGGCGGCACTGCGCCGGGCCAGGGGGCGGGCATCACCCTGACCGTCGGCGGCCAGGCGGTCGGCATGACACGGGTGTTCAACCCGTTCCTGCCGACAAGCGCGCTGGCGCTGGCCGGGAACGACGTCACCACCGGCAGCGCGTCCGGCTTTATCTACGAGCCGCTGGTCCAGGTGGACTACGTCCGGTCCAACTACGTCATCCCGTGGCTGGCCTCGTCCTGGTCCTGGTCCAACGGCAACAAGACCCTGACCTGGCATCTGCGGCGCGGCGTGCGCTGGACCGACGGACAGCCGTTCACCAGCGCTGATGTGGTGTTCACCTTCAAGCTCATGGAGAAGTATCCCGCGCTCAACCTGACCGGGATCTCGTTCAACTCGGTCAGCGCGCCCGACGCCGGCACCGTGGTGATGACCTTCGCCACCCCCCAGCAGCAGAACTTCGAGAACTTCGCCAGCCAGATCATCGTGCCCGAGCACATCTGGAGCAAGGTGGGCGACCCGACGAAGTACGCGGACCCGAACCCGGTCGGCACCGGCCCGTTCCTGTTGTCGTCGTTCTCCCCGCAGGGCTACCTGCTGGTTAAGAACCCGCACTACTGGCAGCCGGGCAAGCCTCAGATCGCCGGGCTGCGCTTCGTCGCCTTCAGCGACAACGAGACGCTCGCGAACGCGGTCACCGCGGGGCAGATCGACTGGGCCGCGGACTACCTTCCCGACGCGCAGACGACCTACCTGAACCGGAGCCCCGGCAACAACTACTGGGTGCCCGAGGCCGGCTCGGACGGCCTGATCCCGAACCTGGACAAGTTCCCGCTGAACGACCTGCAAGTCCGCAGGGCGATCAGCGTGGGCATCGACCGCTCGGCCATCGCCGCGGCGCGCAATTCGCCGCCGGCCACGAACGTGACCGGGCTGCCCGTCCCGAGCTTCGACTCGATCATCGTCCAGCAGTACAAGAACGCCAACTTCCACCAGAACGTCGCCGAGGCGAAGTCGATCCTGGCCGCCGACGGGTGGACGATGGGACCGGACGGCTTCTACGAGAAGAACGGCCGGCAGCTCGCCTTCGCCCTGACGTTCCCCGGCGCGTACACCGATATCGCCGCGGCCGCCTCGGTGCTGGCCCAGCAGCTCAAGGCGATCGGCATCAACATGACCATCAACACGGTGCCCGCGAACGAGATCAACAACCTCGACGGGCTCGGGCAGTTCCAGGCCACGATGGGGTACCCGGTCGCGTACGTCCCCACCGCCTGGTCGTTCTACTCCGAGCAGATGAACCCGCAGTTCTACCAGCCCGTCGGCAAGAACATCCCGACCTTCCAGGACATCGAGCGGTTCAACGACCCGACGGCCCGCTCGCTGTTCGCCGAATACCCGTCGGCCAGCCCGGCACGGCAGCAGCAGATCGTCCAGCAGCTGGAGGGAATCTGGGCCAGTCAGCTTCCGGTGATCACGATGATCTACTGGGGCGACTACGCCGAGTGGAATTCGTCGCAGGTGACCGGCTGGGCCACCCCCTCGGATCCGTACTTCATGCCCAGCCCGAACGAGGTCGTGGCGCTGCGGCTCAGGCCGCGCGGCTGACAAGGCAGCGGGGTCCCCGCGACGGCCCGCGGGGACCCCGCCCGACGGCACTCAGCCCCAGATACGCCCAGATACGGAGGAACCGGCATTGACCTCATCGCCTGCGCCGCGAGCCATGGTGGTGGTGAACGGCGACGACATCCATCATGACCTCATCACGGCCTCGCTGGTCTTCCAGCAGATCGGTGCCGAGGCAGGCTTCGCGACGCGCCGGGCGGCGGGCACCGGCAGGTTCGTCAGCCCTCGCCGGGAGACGGCGGAGTCGGATGTATACCTGTTCTACACCTCGGGCGGCCAGTTCCTGACCGAGCAGCAGCAGGCGCTCGCGGAGGCGGTCGCGCTCGGCAAGGGACTGGTCGGCATCCACTGCACCAACGTCATGGGCTGGCGGGGCGGCGGCCTCGACCCGGCCGACCGGCCGCTGTTCGAGCTGCTCGGGAACAGGTACCTGTCCCATGGCCCGGGTCACCACGAGGGGCGGCACACGGTCGAGATCGTGGCCGGGCACCCGGTGACGGAAGGCGTGACAGAGTTCGAGCTGTTCGACGAGTACTACGAGTTCGAACTGGCCGATGACAAGATCGAGGTCGTCGCCCAGCGGCACCGCGGCGACGGGGCGGTCATCCCGGTCATGTACGTCCGCGAGGTGGGCGCCGGCCGCGTGGTCTACCTCTCGCTCGGCCACGACATGCGGGCGTGGGGCGAGCCCCCGTTCCGCAGGCTGGTCCGTCAGGCACTCACCTGGGCGGCCGGACGTGACTGACAGGCCCGGCATCGCCGTGATGATGTACACCGTCCTGGCGCAGGCGCGCGCCGACCTTGAGGGGACGCTGGCGCGGCTGGCGGGGATCGGCTACCAGGGGATCGAGACCTACGGGCTGGTGGAGGAGTTCGGCCCGGCGCGCGTCCGCGCGGCCATCTCCGCCGCCGGGCTCACGCTGACCAGCGCGCACGCGCCGTTCCCGGCCGGCGAGCGGGCCACGGCGATCCTCGACGAGAATGAGGAGCTCGGCGCCCGCGTCCTGGTGTGGAGCATGGAACGGGAGGAGTTCGGCAGCCCGGACGCGATCCGCCGCGGCGCCGCGCGCGTCAACGAGGCCGCCGAGCGTGCCTCGGCCCGCGGCATGGCCATCGCCTACCACAACCACTTCGCCGAGTTCTCCCAGTTCCACGATGGCCGGCAGGCCTATGACCTGCTGCTTGACGAGCTCGACGACCGGGTGCTCGTCGAACTTGACGCATACTGGGCGCTGCTGGGAGGAGCCGATCCCGGCGAGGTGCTCGCCCGCCTGGGCGACCGGGTCCGCTTCGTGCACGTGAAGGACGGCCCCGCGGTCAGCTACGAGGAGGACGTGATGGTCCCGGTCGGCGACGGCCGGGTCGACTGGGCGCGGGTGCTCGCCACGCCGTCCGGCGTCCGGTGGCATATCGTCGAGCTCGAGCGGCTGGGCGTCGACACGTTCGAGGCACTGGAGCGCAGCTACGCGCACCTGGTCGGCGGCGGCATGTCCGCGGGGCCGGCCCATCCCGCGGACCGGGCGTGAACATGCGGGTCCTGTTCCTCGGCGGCGCCGGCATGATCGGCTCCGCGGCGGCCGCCGAGGCCGTCCGCCAGGGCCACGAGCTCACGATCATGACCCGCGGCGAGCCGCGGCGCCCGCTGCCCGCGGCGGCCCGGCGGCTGCGCTGCGACGTGTACCGGCCAGATGAGCTGCGCGGTGCGCTGCGCGGCGAGCGGTACGACGCGGTGGTCAACTGGGTGGGGTACACCCCGGCTCAGCTGGCAGGTCATCCCGAACTCTTCGCCGGCCTGGCCTGGCAGTACGTGTTCATCAGCACGTGCTCGGTCTTCGCGCGGCCGGTGCCGTCGCTGCCGGTCACCGAGTCGTCGCCGCGGCGGCAGCCCGTGTTCGGCTACGCGCGCGACAAGATCGCCTGCGAGGAATACCTGGCCGCCGCCTACCGCGCGGATGGCTTCCCGCTGACGGTCGTCCGGCCGGCCCACACATACGATCGCACCATCGTGCCGCTGCTGGCCGGCTGGACCGCGATCGACCGCATGAGGTCCGGCAAGCCGGTGGTCGTGCACGGTGACGGCACCTCGCTGTGGACCCTGATGCACTGCCATGATTTCGCCCGCGCGTTCGTGCCGCTGCTCGGGAACGGGCATGCCATCGGCGAGAGCGTCAACGTCGTCAGCGGGGACATCCTCACCTGGGATCAGATCCACCTCACGCTGGCGGGCGCGGCGGGGGTCCCCCGGCCGGCGCTGGCGCACCGGTCGAGCGAATCGATCGCGCGGGAATGGCCCGGCTGGGCCGACGTGCTGGAACACGATTTCCGGCACTCGATGGTGTTCGATGACACCAAGCTCCGCCGGCTCGTGCCGGGATTCGCGCCGCTTACGTCCTTCGCCGCCGGCGCCCGCGAGATCGTGGCCTACCACGACGCGGACGCGGCCCGCCGCCGCGTCGACCGCGACCTCGACGCCGCGTTCGACCGGCTGCTCGCCGCGTGACCGAGAGCGCGCATGATTGTGGTAAACAAATGGCCTTACCTGGTCTAGGGGACGGGGATAGACCGATGACAGAGCGTGAGGGGCCCGGCGTCATGAACAACGCGCGTGAAGTGTCAGCCATAATCCGGCCCGATTACCCGGAACCGCTGTGGATCCAGGCCGCGACGCTGATCCGCGACCAGATCGACGAGGGCGCGCTGAAGCCGGGCGCGCGCCTGCCGCCCGAACGTGAACTCTGCCAGCAGCTCGGCATCAGCCGGGTCACGCTGCGCAAGGCGCTCAACCAGCTCGTCGACGCCGGCGTGCTGAACGCCTCGCACGGCCGCGGATGGTACGTGGCCAAGGGCACGGCGAAGCGGGAATGGCCCAACACCCTGGAATCCTTCTCCGAGACCGCCGCCCGCATGGGGCTTCAGACGCGGTCCGAGGTGCTGCGCGCGGAGACGGCCGCGGCCAGTTTCGACGAGGCCGAGGAACTGTCCATCGTGCCGGGCACCGACCTGTTCCACCTGGAGCGGGTCCGGCTGCTCGACGAGGTGCCGATCGCGCTGGACCTGACCCAGGTCCCCGTGTCCGTGCTGCCCGCGGTGCGGGAGGTCGACTTCGCCAGGCGCTCGCTGTTCACCACGCTCGCCGAGGCCGGGATCGAGCCGGTGCGCGCCGACGCCGCGATCGAGGCACGCGAGGCGGACGCGGCGGAGGCGGCCCATCTCCGGATCGCCGAGGGCAAACCGTTGCTGATCATGCGCCAGGTGTCCTTTGACGCGGCCGGGCGCCCGCTGTTCACATCGACGGTCAAGTACGTCGGCGAACGCTACCGGCTGCGCACCTCGTTCTCGCGCACGCAGCCGCCCGCGCCCGCCCGGGGCCGGCAGCCGTGATCTGCTGGTCTAGGACTGGTCTACATCTTTGACATGGAGGGATAGCCGTGATCGGGGTCGGGCTCATCGGTTCCGGGTTCATCGCGAACACCTACGCGGAGGCTCTGCAAGACGTCAGGAACGCGGAGATCACCGCCAACTACTCCCGTGACGCCAGCCGCGCCCGGGCATTCGCGGACCGGTGGGGCCCCATCGCGAGCCAGTACGACGACATCGCCGCGCTGTGCGCGGATCCGGCTGTCCATCTCGTGGTCGTCGCGCTGCCCAACGAGGCGCACCTGGCGGCCGTCACGATCGCGGCCGGGGCGGGCAAGGGCATCGTGTGCACCAAGCCGCTGGCGCGCACCGGCGACGAGGCCGCGGCCATGCTCCGCATCGTGCAGGACGCCGGGGTCTGGCATGGCTACGCGGAAAGCTCGGTGTTCTCCCCCAACATCGCCAAGGCATACCAGATGGTAAGCGCGGGAGCGATCGGCGACTTGCTCACGATGCGGGCCCGCGAGGCGCATTCCGGGCCGCACGCGCCGCATTTCTGGGACGCGGCCACGGCCGGCGGCGGGGCGCTCCTGGACATGGGCTGCCACACGATCGAATCCGCCCGGCACTTCTTCGGCAAGGACAACCGCGTCACCGAGGTGTTCGCCTGGGGGGCCACCCTCGCCCACGGCGAGAGGACGGCCGGCGAGGACAGCGCCGTCGCGCTGCTGAAGTTCGAGCGCGGCCAGCTCGCGATCGTCGAGTCGTCGTGGATCGAAAAGGGCGGCATGCAGCTGCGGCATGAGTTCGTGGGCACCGCGGGGCGGCTGGTGACCGACACCTCCGCCACTCCGGTCTGGGGGTTCATCGAGAACCCGGCCGGATACCTGGTGGAGAAGGCGGACGCCGAGACGGGCTGGGTCTTCCCCGTCCCCGAAGAGGCCCGCGCCTACGGCTTCAGCCAGGAAATGCGGCACTTCGCCGACTGCTTCGCCGGCCAGGTCGCCCCGGCGGAGACGTTCGCTGACGGCGTGGTCGTCAACCGGATCATAGACGCCTGCTACGCGTCCATGCGGTCAGGGACATGGCAGGCCGTGCCTGCCGATTAGCACGGTTCCATACTGGCTCATAGGTGGTATTATGTGGTTTACAACAGGTTTCCGAGATCGCGGAGTCCATGTGAGCCACGCAGCTTCTGACCAGACCAGCCCGCCGTCCCCGCCGCTCGGGGTCCAGCTCTACAGCGTCCGCGAGGACATCGGGCCCGGCGATCTCGGCAGGACGCTCGGCAGGCTGGCCGCGATGGGGTTCACCCACGTCGAGCCGTACCGGATCCTGGAAAACACCGATGAGCTCGCGGCGGCCCTCGCCGAGGCGGGCCTGACGGCGGCGGCCGCGCACGCCAACGTCGTCACCGGCGAGCGCAGCGCCTATCTCGCCGCGGCCGGACGCCTCGGCATCGGCACGCTCATCGTCCCGTGGGCGGAGCCGGCGGCCCTGCGCGACGGCGACGGCATCGGGAAACTCGCCGCGGCCATCAACGAGGCGGCACGCCAGGCGGCCGACCACGGCATCCGCGTGGGCTATCACAACCACGACTTCGAGTTCCGCCAGCGGGTGGGCGGGGTGCCCGCCTACGAGATCCTCCTGGACGCGCTCGCCGACAGCGTCGTGCTCGAAGTCGACACGCACTGGGCGAGCGTCGGCGGCGCGGACGTCTTCGAGCTCTTGCCCCGGCTCGCCGGCCGGGTCCGGTTCCTGCACGTCACCAACGAGCCGCCGGACGACGACGACCCGCCGGTCCTCGGCGTGGACATCACCGGGCGGATGGACGAGGTCATCGCGGCAGGGCACGACATCGGGGCGATGGCGGTGGTGGAGGTCGTCGTGCACGAGGGCGACGTCTTCCCCGTGCTGGAGCGCAACGCCGCGTACTTCGCCGGGCGGCTGCGCGCGGCCGGGCAGGTGCGCGCATGACGGCGCCGGCGGCGGCCGGGCCGGTGCGCGTGGGCATCATCGGCGCGGGAAACGTCTCCGGCCAGTACCTGCCCACCCTGCTCAGCTATCCAGACATCGAGGTCCGCGGCATCGCGGACCTCGATGCCGGCCGCGCCCGGGCGCAGGCCGGCGCGTACGGCATCGGCTTCGCCGGATCGCCCGGCGAGCTGCTCGCGATCGGCGACATCGAACTGGTCCTCAACCTGACGACGCCGGCCGCGCACGCCGCCGTCGCGCTCGAGGTGATCGGATCGGGCAGGCACCTGTGGGGCGAGAAGCCGCTGGCACTGGACCGCGCGTCGGCCCGTGCCGTGCTCGCGGCCGCGTCGGCGGCGGGGGTCTGGGTCGGGAACGCGCCCGACACCATCCTGGGCGCCGGCATCCAGACGGCTCAGCGCCTGCTCGCCGACGGGGCCATCGGGACACCCGGCACGGTGCTCACGCTCATGCAGGGCCCGGGCCCGGAATCCTGGCATCCGCGGCCGCGGTTCCTGTTCGCCCGCGGCGCCGGGCCGCTCTTCGACATCGGCCCGTACTACCTGACCACGCTGGTGCAGCTGCTCGGGCCCATCGCGTCGGTCCAGGCGGCCGGGCACCGGGCCAGGAACGAGCGCGTCATCGGGACAGGCCCGGACGCCGGCACCGCGTTCCCCGTCGAGGTCGACACCCACGTCAGCGTCCTGACCAGGTTCCGCTCCGGGGTCGTCGGCACCTCGGTCTACAGCTTCGACTCGGCTGTCCGCCGCCAGCGTTTCGAGATCACCGGGGAGCATGGGGTACTGCGGGTCCCGGTAAGCGGCTTCAACGAGCCGCCGCGCATCGTGCGCGCCGCTGGGCCGGACACGGGGTGGACCGACGTCCCGCCCGCGGGAGAGCCACGCGACCGTGGCGTGGGCGTCCTGGAAATGGCCCGCGCGATCCGGGCCGGCCGCCCGCCCCGGGCCAGCGGCCAGCTGGCCTACCACGTGCTTGACGTCATGCTCGCCATCGAGGAGTCGGCGGCCACCGGACACCCGGTCGACGTGAACAGCACCGCGGGCGCGGTGCCCCCGCTCGACGCGGGCTGGTCCTCGGCCGCGGCCACCCTGACGCCCGCCGGGGAAGCCCGATGACCAGCGGCAGCGTCTCGTTCGCCAAGGCACGCGCCGACCAGGCCCAGCGGCTGGGGGAGGCCATCGGCGACGTCATCCCGGCCATGGCCGGGCTGGCGGCCGCCGGCGACTTCGCCGGGGCAGGCCCGATATTCGTCGGGATCGGCGCCAGCCACGCGGCCGCCTGCGCGCCCGTGTGGACGCTGCGCGCCCGGGGCATCCACTCCTGGCGGCTCGGCGCCGGAGATTACCCGCTGCCCTTTCCCCGCAGCGACCACCCGGTCGTCGGCGTCTCGCAGAGCGGCCGGAGCGCGGAGACGCTGGCCGTGCTGGAATCCATCGGGCAGGACCAGCGCTATGCCGTCGTGAACAGGGTACCCTCACCCATCGCGGACGCCGCGAAGACCGTCATCGGCATCGGGAACATCCCTGACAGCTACGCGTCGACGGTTGGCTATACCGCGACGGTCGCCGCGCTTGGCATCCTCGCCGACTGCTGGGACGGCGGCGCGATCGACCCGGGCTGGCGGGACATGGCCGCGGTGCTGCACGAGGCCGAGCACCGGCTGACCGGGCCGGTGCGGGAGCTGGCCGCCGCCTTCGCGCACGCGCGGTCGGCCGATTTCGTGGGCGCCGGCCCCTCCGTCGGCTCCGCCGAGGCGGCGGCGCTGCTCTTCCGCGAGGTGGCGCGGGTGCCGGCCACGGGGATGGGCACCCGGCAGTACCTGCACGGGTCCATGGAGTCGGCCGGCGACAGCGTGCACGTGCTGTTCGGCGGCACGCGAGAGGCCGAGGTCGCGGCTACCCTGGCCGCGGCCGGCCACCAGGCGATCCTGGTCACCACCCAGGATGTGGCGCCTAGCCGGAACCTGGCGACCGTCCGCCTGCCGGCGCGCCCGCCGGCCCAGCGGGTCATCCTTGAGGCCCTGGCCATGCAGATCCTGGTCGCGGAGGTCGCGGAGCAGCGAGCGATCGAGGTCGAGGAGTTCGTCTTCCACAACTCCGACACCAAGGTGCCGGCGGGGAGTCCGCGGGAATGAGACTGGTCGCCGGCCTGGACGTCGGCGGGACCAAACTGGCCGTCCGGGCGGAAACCCTCGGCGGCGGCCGCGTGGTCCACGCCGAGTGCAGCGCCGCGGGCTGGACCGCGGTACCCGCGGCCGCCGCCGCGGCCTGGCTGATCAGCAGGCTCAGGCGGCACCTTCCTCCGGGAAGCGAGGTCGCCGCGCTGGGCGTCGGCGCGCAGGGCTGTGATTCCCCGGAGGCAGCCGCCGGCCTGCGGCGCGCCCTGGAGGCGCGCGGCCTGCGCGCCACGGTCGTCAACGACGGCGCGCTGCTGGTCCCGGCGGCCGGGCTCCGGCACGGCATCGGCGTCGTCGCCGGCACCGGGTCGGTCGGCGTCGCCGCCGACGCCGCCGGCAACGTCCTGCTGGCCGGCGGCTGGGGCTGGATCCTCGGCGACGAGGGCGGCGCCGCGGCCATCGTCCGCGAGGCCGCCAAGGCGGCCCTGGCCGCGCACGACGGCGGACGCGCCGACGATGGCCTGCTGAGCGCGCTTCAGCGCGCGTTCGGGGTGCCGGACGCCGGGCGCCTGGCACGGGCGGTCAACGACGAGCCGACGGCCGCGAACTGGGCGCCGCGCGCCCCCTCCGTCTTCGCCGCGGCGGACGGGGGCTCCGCGCTCGCCGCGGCGGTGATCACCGCCGCGGCCGGGCACCTGACCGCCCTGGTCGGCAAGCTGATCGCGCGCGGGGCCGTTGGCTCCGACGTCGTGGCGGCGGGCGGCGTCATCGTCAACCAGGCCCGGCTGGCGCAGGAGTTCCGGGCTCAGCTGGCCCGCGAGCACCCGTCCCTGGAGCTGCGGATCCTGGACGAAGAACCGGTCGCCGGGGCAGTCGTCCTCGCGCGGCGGCTGCTGTAGGCCATCCCCGCGCGCCCGTCAAGAACCAGGTGAAACACGCGTCCGTTCGGGAAGTAAGGGTTTTATCCGAACGGACGCGCGGCGGCTCCCGCGCGCACCCGGCATCCGGGGGGTAAGGCCGGCCCGTATTGCGCCCGTCCGGCAGACGCGGTCATACTCAGCGCGTGAGCGCCGGCGGCCGCCGGGAGCATCTGGAGGAGGAGCGATGCCGGACAGGATCCTGACCAGCCACGCGGGGAGTCTGCCGAGACCAGAGGACCTGATCGCGCTCAACCAGCGGCGGGCGGCGGGGGATTTCACCGGCGAAGACGAGGCGGAATACCTGCGCAAGCTGCGCGCGGCGGTGGCGGACGTGGTCGCGCGCCAGCGGGACACCGGCATCGACCTGGTCAACGACGGCGAGTACGGGCACTCGATGGGCCAGCGCTACGACTACGGCTCGTGGTGGACCTACGTGTTCCAGCGGCTCGGCGGCATCGAGCTGACGCAGGCCGAGCTGGCGGAGATCCCGCAGGCGAAGGCCAAGCCGGGACAGATCGTGCTGGCGTCCTTCGCCGAGCGGCGCGACTGGCTGGCGTTCGCGGACGCCTACGGCGACCCGTCCGCCGGGGTCGCGTTGCCGAACCGGGAGGGCCAGCCCGCCCCGGTCTGCCGCGGGCCGATCACCTACCAGGGCCACGAAGACGTGCGGCGGGACATCGCCGACATGAAGGCGGCGATGGAGGCCGCCGGGGTATCCGACGGCTTCCTCAACTCGGTAGCGCCCGGCAGCTGCGCGCGGTTCGGCAACGAGTACTACGCCGACGACGAGGAGATGCTCCAGGCCTGCGCGGACGCGATGCGCGAGGAGTACGTGGCGATCGTCGAGGCGGGCCTGATCCTCCAGCTCGACGACCCGGCGATCGCGGAGAACTGGGATCAGATCAACCCCGCGCCGAGCGTGGAAGACTACAGGCGCTTCACGATGAAGCGGGTCGAGGCCCTCAACTACGCGATCCGCGGGCTGCCGGCCGAACGGATCCGCTTCCACCTGTGCTGGGGAAGCTGGCACGGCCCGCACACCACCGACATCCCGATGGCCGACATCGTCGACATCATGCTCGCGATCAACGCGGGCGCGTACTCGTTCGAGGCGGCCAACGTCCGGCACGAGCACGAGTGGAAGGTCTGGCGGGACGTGAAGCTGCCCGACGGCAAGGTCATCCTGCCCGGCGTGGTCAGCCACTCCACCAACGTCGTGGAGCACCCTGAACTCGTCGCCGACCGGATCGTCCGGTACGCCGACGCGGTCGGCCGCGAGAACGTCATCGCCTCCACCGACTGCGGCCTCGGCGGCCGCGTCCACCCGCAGATCGCCTGGGCGAAGCTGGACAGCCTCGTCAAGGGCGCCGCGCTGGCCACCGCCCGGCTATGGGGCTAGCATCCCCTCGGCCGGGCCGGGGCAGGGCGATCTCAGAACGCGAGACGCGCTTACGTTCGTCAGGGACTGCCGCCCATGCGTTCGGTCAGGATCTCCGCCGAGAGGTGATGGTCGGCGGCGAACCGCTCCAGTTCCTCCCTCCTGACCGGGTCGGGCAGCGTCTGCTGAGCCTCATCCGCGAGCTTCCTCAGCCCGCTCGAACGGAGCACGTTGACAACGTGCTGCAGGGATTCGCTCATGGGAACCTCCCTTTGACTGGACAGAACCGGGAGTGACGGCGAGTGCTTCCCCGGCCGCGGGCTGTTCGCGGCGGCATGCGGACGGCAGCCGTGTCGTCATCGTGGCCGTTCACTACGAGAACCTGGCCGAGACCGTTTCCGGCCCGGCCGGCGCCGAATCCGGGAAGCTGGCGCGCAGCCGTGACCGGGTGTCAGGACTGGCGGTATATGCCGGAAACGACACCCGGTCATGCCATCGCCGCCGCGGGCGCGCCACGCGCCGCACGCGTGCCGGCGAACCGGGTCGGCCGGCCCTCACTGGCGGTTGGCGCCGCTCGCGTTGGCGATGATCACGGCGAACGGCGGGACGAGCAGCGCGACGGCCGACATCGCTATGGCGGCGGCGCCGGAATACCGGTAGATCACCGTCCAGGCCAGCACGATCAGCAGCAGGCACCCGCCCATCAGGGCCAGGTACCACCGCTCGCGCATGGCCAGCCCGGGCCGGTGCTCCGGCCTGTTGCCCGGTCGCATCTTCCGCGGATACCCCCCGCCCGCCGCGGCAAACCGGGACACGCGCCCCGTTGCCGCTCACCGGGGAATCGCCGGGCAGCTCGTCACCGGGGAACCCAGGCACGGTGAGCAACCTCAACTAACCCGCGTGTCTCCCGCGTATTTGCCGGCTTCCGGCTGGATGCCAGGCTAGGGTCTGCCGCATGCGCCGGCTATTCACCGCCGTCCTGGCGTGCGCCGCGGCGGCCGTCCTGACCTCCTGCACCGCGCTGCCCGCGCACGTTGCGGCGGCGGAGCCCGTCCCGCCCGCCGCCCGGACGCACGTGCCCTCGCCGACGGCGTCCGTGCTGACCGCCACCGCTCCTGACGCGCTCACCGCGGCGCTCGCGGGGCGGCTGTTCGCCTCGGCTCCGGTCGTGGTGGCCGCCGCCGGCGGCACCGCGCTGGCCGCGGCGGAAAAGGCGGCCGCCGCGGCGCACGCGCCGCTGCTGCTCGGCGCCGCCACGGCCGGCCGCCCCGCGGTCAGCGCGCCGCTGCTCGCCGGGATCAGGGGCCTGCACCCGGTTGCCGTGCTCGCGGCCGGCCTCCCGCCCGCCGCGCTGGCGGCGCGGCTGCCCGGCGTGCGCGTCGTCCCCAGCGCGGCCCTGCTCCCCGCGACCGCCGCGCCGGCGCCCCTGCGCGGTGTCGCGGTGCTCGTCCACCGCGGGGCCGCGGTCCCCGCCGTCGCCGCCGTGACGGCCACGGCGCGGGCCGCCGGGGCAACGGTCATCGCGGTCTCCGGCGACGACCCGCGCGCCGATCCGGCCGCGATCCGCGCGCTGGCGGCGCTGCGCCCCCGTGAGGTCGTGGCCATCGGGCGCGGGTTCGGCCCGGCCGCCCTGCTGGCGTCCCGGGTGGCCACGGCGGCCACCGGGACCCAGCTGCCGGGCGGCGGGCAGGTGCTCTTCCCGGGGCACCGCCTGATCGCCCTGTACGGTCATCCCGGCGCGCCGTCCCTGGGCGTGCTCGGCCACCAGGACCTCGCGGCCAGCATCGCGCGCGCCCGGCAGACGGCCGCCGCGTACCGGCGGCTCAGCCGGGTGCCCGTCGTCCCCGCCTTCGAGATCATCGCCACCGTGGCGCAGGCCTCCGCCGGCGCGGACGGGACCTACTCGTACGTCACGCCGCCCTCCGCGCTGCGGCCGTGGGTGCGCCAGGCGACCGCCGCCGGGATGTACGTCATCCTCGACCTGCAGCCCGGCCGCGCTAGCCTGCTCGCCCAGGCCGAGCGCTACCGGTCGCTGCTGGCGCAGCCGGACGTCGGGCTGGCGCTGGACCCGGAGTGGAAGCTGGGGCCGGGCCAGCTGCCGCTGCGCCAGATCGGCAGCGTCGGCGTCGGCGAGGTCAACGCCGTCATCGGCTGGCTGGCCGCGCTGACCGCCCGCGACCACCTGCCGCAGAAGGCGCTGGTCCTGCACCAGTTCCGGCTGTCGATGATCTCCGGCGAGCAGCGCCTCGACACCAGCCACGACGACCTGGCGATCGTGATCCACATGGACGGCCAGGGCACGCCGGGGATGAAGCAGCAGACCTGGGGCGCCGTGACCAGGGCGGCGCCGCCGCGGGTGTTCTTCGGGTGGAAGAACTTCTACGTCATGGACCACCCGATGCTCAGCCCCGCGGCGACGATGGCGAGGGCCCCGGCCCCGGTGATGATCTCCTACCAGTGACCGCGATGCGCTTGACCGCTGCGGCCTCGAGCTTGCCCGTGGCGGTCCTGGGCAGCTCGCGCACGAGCACGACGCGGCGCGGCACCTTGTAGCCCGCCAGGCGGCGGCGGACCATGTCCTGGAGCTCGGTGTCCGTCAGCGAGCCGTTCGCGGTGGCCACGACGGCCACGACGCGTTCTCCCCATCTGTCGTCCGGCACGCCGACCACCGCGGCGTCGGTCACGTCGGGGTGGGCGAGCAGGACGTCCTCGACCTCGGCCGGATGCACCTTCTCGCCGCCGGTGTTGATGACCCCCGATCCCCGGCCGAGAAACCGGATCGCGCCGTCCGCCTCGACCTGCACCAGGTCGCCCGGCATGGTGTAGCGGACCCCGTCGATGACCCGGAACGTGGCCGTGGTCTTGCCGGTGTCCTTGTAGTAGCCGAGCGGTATCGGGCCGGCGTAGGCGAGCACGCCCGTCTGGCCGCTGCCCGGGACCACCTGCGTGCCGTCCTCGGCGAAGACGCGGGTGGCGGGCGCCGGGAAGAACCGCGCGGGCAGGTCGGCGGCCGACGACGTGACCGCGTAGGCGAACGGGCCGCCCTCGCTGGAGGCGATGGCGTCGGTGATGGTGACGTCGGCGCGTTCGTGCAGGGCGCGCTTGAGCCGGTCGCTCAGGGCCGCTCCCGAGCTCACGATCGATTCGAGCGAGCCGAGGTCGTGCGGCCTGCCCGCCCGCTCGGCGGCCGCCAGCTCGTCGACGAGCGGCCCGCAGACCGCGTTGCCCGCCACGACCAGGGTGCGGACCCGCTGGCTGGCGACCGTCTCCCAGACGTGCCGCGCGTCCAGCCCGCCACGGCGGGCGATGACCACGCGGCCGGCGGCCAGCAGGGCGCCCATGGAGTTGAACAGCCCCGTCGCGTGCATGAGCGGGACGACCGGCATCACGACCGGCGCCCGGTCCCCGGCCCGCGCGCGGGCGGCGATCCGGACCGCCTCCCCGGGCGTCGCGGGCGGCGCGGGCGCGCCCAGCGGGCCGAAGACCCGCGGTGCCATGGAGCCGATCAGGTCCCCGTGCCGCCAGATCACCCCCTTGGGCCGTCCCGTCGTGCCGCCTGTGTACATGAAGATCTGGTCCGAACCGGGCCGCGGCCGCGGCGGGAGGGGCGCGGCGGCTGACAGCAGGTCCGCTAGTTCGGGGGCGTCCGGCACCGGCACGCCGGCCGGGACGGCGCCCACGCGGAC
Organism: Trebonia sp.; assembly: GCA_035294225.1. GTDB lineage: Bacteria > Actinomycetota > Actinomycetes > Streptosporangiales > Streptosporangiaceae > Trebonia. The sequence goes on along the minus strand of DATGLH010000019.1, from coordinate 20,350 downwards.
CAGCAGGCGCAGGCCCGGGGTGTCCCGCACGGCGCGCGCGACGCTGCCCGCCAGTTCGCCGCTGAAGACCAGGGCGGCGGCGTCGGCGTCCGCGAGCAGCGCGGACAGCTCACCCTCGGTGTAGCGGTAGTTGACGTTGACGGGCACCGCGCCGATCTTGAATGCGGCGAACACCGCCTCAAGATAGGCGGCCCCGTTGTAGAGGTAGCAGGCCACCTTGTCGCCGGGTTCCACGCCGGCGCCCGCCAGGGCGGCGGCCAGCCGCGCGGACCGGTCCTCGAATTCGGCGTAGGTGCGGTCCCGGCCGGGCTCGGAGATCGCCACGGCACCGGGCAGGACCGCGGCGATAGCTTCCCAGACGGTACCGAAGGAGACGTCCACCCAGCCCAGCCGTCCTCGCGTGGCCATGGCGCGGGGGCGGTGCCGTCCCCGCGGCTGTCCTCATCGTAGGCCGCCGCGCGCGAGAGCTCCAGGTGGTGCGCGGCCGAGGGCCCATCGCCGGCCCGGAGGCGGGGAACGCCGTCAGCCGGGCCGCGCGGCCGGCCGGGCCGCTTAGCTGAACGTTGCCGCAGAGGTCACCGAAATTTAATCGCACGTAGTGTGCGGATTTGTCGTTAATTGGGACGCTTCGGGGGCGAGGCCGCGCATTCGTCCACAGCGAAGGGAAGGGTCCCATGAGACTGAGGCTCGCTGTCCCGGCCGGCGTAGCCGGCATCACCGCGCTGGCGGTGTCCGCTGCCATATCGGTCCCGGGAGCCGCGGCGGCTGCGCCCGTTCCCGGGGCCGGCCCGCGGGCATCCGGGACGACCGCCACGCCGATCAAGCACGTCATCGTGATCATCGGCGAGAACCACAGTTTCGATAACCTGTTCGCGACCTACCAGCCCCCGGGCCACCAGCGGATCTGGAACCTGCTGTCCGAGGGCATCGTCACCAAGAACGGAACGCCCGGGCCGGACTACGCCAAGGCCGCGCAGCTCACCGCCTCCGACACGGGCACCTACAGCGTGACGCCGAAGATCACCGGCGCGTACAAGACGCTGCCGCAGCCGAACACCACCTCCGTGGCGGCCGGCTGCGACGGCCTGCCCCAGGACAGCCCGGACACCAGGTTCCCGGCGGACCTGCCCGACGGGCCGTTCCAGATCACCAGGTACGTCCCGTACTACGACAGCCACGCGGAATACGCCGGCGGGTGCGAGCTCACCGGCGCCTACGTGGGCGACCCGCTGCACCGCTTCTACCAGATGTGGCAGCAGACGGCCGGATACCACGACCGGCTGGCCACCTGGGTGGCCAACACCGCCGGCGACGACAACGGCGCGGTCCCGCCGGCCGCGATCGACCAGGGCGGCGTGCAGATGGGCTTCTACAACATGGCCCAGGGCGACGCGCCATACCTGAAGTACCTGGCCGAGCACTACGCGATCAGCGACAACTACCACCAGGCGGTCCAGGGCGGCACGGGCGCCAACCACATCGCGCTCGGCACCGGCTTCGCCGCCTCATACCAGGACGCCAACGGCAACGCCGCGACGCCGCCGGCCGGGGAGATCGAGAACCCGAATCCCCTGCCGGGGACCGACAACAGCTACACCCAGGACGGCTACGGCAGCAGCAAGACCGCCAACACCGGCGGCAGCTACTCCGAGTGCGCCAACCCGTCGGCGCCCGGCGTCGGCGCCATTGACGCCTACCTCGCCACGCTGCCGTACAAGGCCCTCGACAACTGCCAGCCCGGCCGCTACTACCTGCTGAACAACTACAACGCCGGCTACAACCTCAACGGCACCGTCAACACCGCGCCGTACACGGTGCCGCCGCAGAAGAGCGACTACGTGACGATCGGCAACGAACTGTCCGAGCACGGCATCAGCTGGGCCTACTACGGGCAGGGCTACAACAACGGCAAGGTGCAGTCCCAGTACTGCGGGATATGCGACCCGATGCAGTACTCGGCATCGATCATGACCAACCCGGCACTGCGCAAGAACGTGCAGCACGGCCTGAAGGACTTCCTGGCCGCGGCGCGCAGCGGCACGCTGCCCGCGGTGTCGTTCCTCAAGCCGGGCGACTACGACAGCCACCCGGGCTACTCGACGGTCGCGGCGTTCGAGAGCTTCCTCAACACCGCGATCTCCGCGGTCCAGTCCGATAAGGCCGAGTGGGAGTCCACGGCAATCCTCATCACCTGGGACGAGAGCGGCGGCTACTACGACTCCGGCTACATCCAGCCGGTCAGCTTCTTCGGCGACGGCCCGCGGGTGCCGCTGATCGTGGTCTCGCCGTTCGCCAGGCACGGCTTCGTCGACCACACCTACAACGACCACGTCTCGATCCTGAAGTTCATCGAGGCCAACTGGAAGCTGCCCCCGCTGACCAGCTACAGCGAGGACAACCTGCCGAACGCCACGCCCGAGGCCTACGTGCCGCAGGACCGGCCCGCGATCGGCAACTTGATGACGATGTTCACCTTCGGCCGTCCCGGCCGCTGACCCGGGCAGCGCCTGCCCGGCCCGGCCGTCCGCGCTCACCCGGCGACGGGTGCCGCGGGCGGCCGGGCCATGTCCGGCACCACGCGCCGCATGCGAATCAGCCTTCCCCGGGAACAGGCGCCACCGGCCGTTCGGGATGATCGTGATTTTCATTCCGAACGGACGGCGGCGCTCGCCATGTCCCGCTCACACGATCGCCGGCCCCCGGCGCCGTGCCCGGGAGCCTCGGTACCCTGTGCCAGTGGCTGACGTGTGCGTGGTGGTCCGTTACCGCAAGGCAGTGAGTTACGGCGTGCACGCCCTGCTGGCCGCGCTGGAAGCGGCGGGCGCGGACTGCGAGGTGCGGCTGGGGGCCACGGTGCGGGAGTGCGCGGACCAGATCGCCGCGGCCGCGGGCGCGGCGGACGCGATCTGCGTCCTGTGGTCCTTCTACTCCCCCGACGCCGAGGCCATGGCGGCCGAACTCGCGGCGGTGCGCGCCGCCACGCCGGAGGCGGCCGCGCGGCGGGTGCTGCACATCGCGGGCGGGGTGCACGCCACCGCCGAACCGCAGCACGTGCTGGACTGCGGCTGGGATCTTTGCGCGATCGGAGAGGGCGAGTCCACCATTCTCGCGCTGGTCGCGGCGCTGCGCGCCGGCGGCGAGCTGACCGGGGTGCCGGGCCTGGCGGTGCGCGATCACGACGGCGTGGCGCTGCGCACGCCGCCGGCGCCGCAGCTTCCGCTGGACGCCTTCCCGTCCTTCCCGTCCGGCCGCCGCCACGCCGGGCCGGTCGAACTGACCCGCGGCTGCCGCTACGCATGCCGGTTCTGCCAGACGCCGTTCATGTTCGGCGGGCGCTTCAGGCATCGTTCGGTGGCGTCCGTCCGCGAGCACGTGCGCCGGATCGTCTCTTACGGGCTCCGCGACGTGCGGTTCATCACTCCCACGTCGCTGTCGTACGGTTCGGCCGGCCCCGACCCGGATCTCGGCGCGGTGGAGGAACTGCTGGCGGCGGTGCGCGAGGAACTGCCGCCGCACGGCAGGATCTTCTTCGGCAGCTTCCCGTCCGAGGTGCGCCCGGAGCACGTCACGCCGGAGGCGATGCGGCTGCTGCGGCGCTATGTCGCCAACGACAACATCATCATCGGCGCGCAGTCCGGCTCGGACCGGATCCTCGCCGCCGCCGGACGCGGGCACGGCACCGGCCCGGTGCTCGACGCGGTGCGGATCGCCGTCGAGCACGGGTTCCGGCCCAACGTGGACTTCATCTTCGGCATGCCCGGCGAGAGCACCGCCGACCAGCGGGCATCGCTCGCCCTCGCCGCCGAGCTGGCCGGCCTGGGCGCCCGCATCCACGCCCACACGTTCATGCCGCTGCCGGGCACCCCGTGGCGGGACGCCAGCCCGGCGTTCATCCCGCTGTCGACCATGCGGGACCTGGACCGGCTGGCGCAGCAGGGGGCCTCCTACGGGCACTGGCGCAAGCAGGCCGGGCATTCGGCGCGGCTGGCCGAGACGGCACGCGCCTACCCGCGGCGCTCCCCCCGCCGCCGCACCGCCGGCTGACCGGCCCCGCCCCCGCACCGCCGGCCGGCCCCTGCCCCGCACCGCCGGCCCGCCTGCGCCGCCGCACCGCCGGCCCACCCCTGCCGCCGCACCGCCGGCCCGCCTCCGCTCCCGCCGCCGCACCGCCGGCCCACCCCTGCCGCCGGGCGGCCGGCCGCCGCCCCCGCCATCGGGCGGCCGCCACCGCGCCGACGGCCGAAATAATCAGGAATCCTGTACATCTAATGTCCGATGTGACAGGATTCATATCCAGCCGACCCTATTGGCTCCTGGATGCAGGGAGGCATCCCATGGCCAATCTCGAAGCTTCCCGCGCTACGGACCCAGCCTCAGGAAGATACGTCCTCGGGCCCGGCACCCTCGCAGCGGCCGCGATCGCCGTCTGCCTGGCGCAGGTGGCGCTGGCGATCCCCGCCGTGCTCAACGGCTTGTTCCAGCAGGACCTGGCGCCTACCTCGTCGCAGCTCACCTGGATCTCCGACGCGTTCCTCGTCCCGGTCTGCCTGCTTGAGCTGACCTTCGGGGTGCTCGGCGACTTGTTCGGCCGCAAGCGGCTGCTGGTCGGCGGCGCGCTGCTGCTCGCCGTCGGCGAGGCCACCGCCGTGCTGACGCCAGGCGCGGGGTCGGCGACGGGCACCCGGGTGCTGGTGCTTTGGATCGGGCAGATCATCGCCGGGGTCGGCGCTGCGGCGCTGTTCCCGACCAGCCTGGCCATGGTGGCGGCCGGCACGCATACGACACATCACCGTGCCCGTTCGGTCTCGGTGTGGGCGGCGGCGCTGTCGGTGGGCGGAACGATCTCGAGCGTGCTCGGCGGCCTGGCGGCGAGGCTCCGTTTCGGCGCCGACCCTGAGGCGGGCTGGCGCTGGGCGTTCATCGTGGTGCTGGCCCTCGCCCTGGTCAGCGCCGCGGTGTCCCTGGCACTCGCCAGGGATTCGTCCGCCCCGGCCGGCCGGTCCCTGGACTGGCCGGGCCAGGTGACGATCGCGGTCGCGCTGTTCGCGCTGCTGTTCGCGGTCATCCAGGGGCCCACCAGCGGCTGGGCCAGCGGGCAGGTGATCGGGGGCTTCGCGGTCGCCGCGGTGTTCCTCGCGGGCTTCATCGCCGCCGAGCGCCGCTCGGCGGCCCCGCTGCTGCGGCTCGACCTGTTCGCCAACCGCGCCTTCGCGGTGACCGCGGCCGTCACCGTGCTCGGCATGTTCGCGTTCCTCGGCGTGGCGTACGCGACCAGCATCCGGCTGTCCGCCATCCAGGGGTTCACGCCGCTGAAGACGTCCATCGCGTTCCTGTTCCTGAACGGAATGGCGCTGGTCCAGGTGACCGTCACCTCCCGGCTGCTGGAGCGGTACAACCCGAAGTGGCCGCTGGGCGCCGGGTGCGCGCTGATGGGCGCGGGCGCGCTGTGGCTCGCGGCGGTCCCGGCCACGAACCTGTCCCTGGCGCCGGTGATCGTACCGTTCATCCTGGTGGGCGCGGGCTTCGCCCTGGCGGTCTCCTCGGTGACCGCGGTCGCGGTGAACACCGTGCCGAACCACCTGGCCGGCATGGCCAGCGGATCGACCAACATGCTGCGCGACTTCGGGTTCACCCTGGGCCCGGCGATCGTGGGCGCGGTCGCGCTCAGCCAGGCGGCGGCCGGTATCGCGGGCAAGCTGGCCGGCAGCCCGGCCCTGCGCGGGGCGCTGGCCGCCTTCGACTCCGCCCCGGCCCACGTGCCGGCCGCCCAGCGGCCCGCCGTGGAGGCCGCCGTGGGGGCGGTGAACTCCGGGCCGCTCGGCGCCAACGCGGTGCCCGCCACCGTGCCCGGCCCCGGCGGGAGGCCAGTGCCCTTCAACCCGCTGCGGGACGTCGCCTTCCACGCCCTCAGCCACGCATACTCGATCGGCTACCTGATCTGCGGCGTGGCGGCGCTGGCGGCGGCGGCGCTTACCGTGGCGGCCGTGCGCGGACGAGCGCACGAGACACTGCTGGACCCGCGCAGCCTCGCCGAAGACTGACCCGGCACAGGCACAACCTGCGACCACGAGGAGGCGGGCGTGAGAACCCCGAGAGCAACGATGCGCGCGGGCCTGGCCATGGCGGCGGCCCTCGCCGCCGCGGTGAGCGTTCCCGCGGCCGTTACGGCCGCTCCGGCGGCGGCGTCGGCGGCGCCGGCGGCGGGCGGTCATTACACCGGCACGCTGCCCGACGGTGCCACCTGGATAGCGGACGTTCCCGCGCAGTGGAACGGGACCCTGCTGCTGTACAGCCACGGGTTCGGCCCGCTGACCGCGGCGGACGCCCCCGATCCCACGACGGCGGCCGCGCTGCTGGCCCGCGGGTACGCGCTGGCCGGGTCCTCCTACGATCCGAACGGCTCGGAGTGGGCACTGGACAGCGCGGTCGGCGACCAGTTCGGCACGCTCCGGGCGGTCGAGGCCAGGGTACTGCCGGGCGCCCCCAGGCAGGTGCTCGCGTTCGGCACCTCGATGGGCGGGCTCGTCAGCGCGCTCGAGGCGCAAGACGGCGCCGGGCGGATCGACGGCGCGCTGACCACGTGCGGCATCGTCGCCGGCGCGATCAACCTGAACAACTACCAGCTCGACGGCGAGTACGCCCTGGCCCGGCTCCTGCTCCCCGGCAAGCAGGTACAGCTCGTCCGCTTCACGAGCGCCGCCCAGGCGCTCGCCACCGCCACGACCCTGCAAACCGCCGCCGCGCAGGCGCAGCAGACCGCGGCCGGGCGGGCCCGGCTGGCGCTCGCGATGGCCTTCATCAACGTGCCGCCGTGGGCGGCCGGCCAGGCCGCGCCGCCGCCGCCGAGCGACCCGGCGGCACAGGAGGCGGCCCAGTACCAGGTGGAGTTCACCGGCGCGTTCAGCACCCTGGACTTCATCGAGAGCGGACGGCCGTCGATCGACCAGGCCGCGGGCGGCAGCGCCACCTGGACCCGCGGAGTGGACTTCGCCGCCGTGCTGGCGCATTCGCCCTATAGGGCCGAAGTCGCCGCCCTGTACCGGACGGCGGGGCTGAGCCTGCGCGACGACCTGGGCACGCTGACCCGGGACGCGGACATCACGGCCGACCCCGGGGCGGTGCGGTCGCTGGAGCGGACGTCGGTCCCGACCGGCCGCCTGGCAGTGCCCGAACTGGACCTGCACACGATCTCCGACCAGCTCGTGCCGGTCCAGCAGGAGAACTACTACGCCCGCCAGGTCCGCGCGGCCGGCGACGGCGGCCTGCTGCGGCAGGCGTACGTCGCCAGCGTCGGGCACTGCAACTTCAGCCCGGCCGAGCTCGTCGCCGGGGTCCTGGCGATCAGCCACCGGGTGAGCACCGGCCGCTGGGGCTCCGTGGCCGACCCGGACAGCCTGGAACGGACGGCGCTCAGCCTGAACCTCGGGGCGGCCCGGTTCACCGGCTACCACCCCGGCCCGCTGACCGGCGCCACCTGCGCCGGCCGCGCCACCGGCGCCGGCTGAGCGCGGAAAGGCACGATAGCCTCGGTACATGCCGATGACAAGTGCGGCCGCCGCCGTCGCGGCGGCCGCAGACCGGGCCGGCTCCGACCCGATGCTGCTTTACCTGGTCAAGCGGGTCGAGCTGGCCGTCCGGTCGCACCTGGACAACCTGCTGCGTCCCGCCGGGCTGACCGCGCTCCAGTACACGGCACTCACCGTGCTGGAACGCCATTCCGACCTTTCCGCGGCGCAGCTCGCCCGCCACTCCTTCGTCACGGCCCAGTCGATGGCCGACATGATCACCGCCCTGGAGGGACGGGGCCTGATCGAACGCCACCGCGACCGGGCCGACCGCAGGCGGCTGGTCGTCGCGCTGACGGCGGCGGGACGCGAACTGCTCGACCGCTACCGCGACCCGGTTCGCGCGCTGGAGGCGAGGATGCTGGCCGGCCTCTCCGACGCCGATATCCGCAGCCTGCGGCGCAGCCTGCACGCCTGCCACGCCAACCTGGCCGATCCCCCGGCCTGATTGCGGAACTGCTCACGGCCCACGGCCGCGCCACCGGGGCCGGGCGCCGGGGGACGGGACGGGCAACGCCGGGCACGGGCAACTGCCGCACGGGTGACGCCGGGCACGAGTGACGCCGGGCACGGGTGACGCGCCCCAGTCAGGCCGCGGGACGCCGCCCGCCCGCCGCTGACGACAGACACGGCCCATGGGGCCGCGATTTCCCGCACACGACGGCAGCCTGAGGTCACAACACGGTCACGTCAGGTCTCCTTGCGGCGCGCGGCCGCCGTGCCCGAGCGGTCCGGCGATAGCGCCGGTCCTTGAGATCGCCGGCATGTGCGATGCTCAATGCGTGCATGAGGCGATCGGAACTCGCGACGGCCGGGGCGGCCCCCGTCCGCGCCCGGCGAGCATCCGCGATGTCGCGCGCCTTGCCGGAGTCTCGCACCAGACGGTCTCGCGCGTGCTGAACGGGCATCCGAACATCCGCGACGCGACGAAGTCGCGGGTGCTCGCCGCAATGGACGAACTGCGGTTCCGGCCCAGCCGGGCCGCCCGCATCCTCTCCATGCGGCGGTCGCAGACGATCGGGGTGCTCGCCGCCGCCGTCGGGTCGCACTACGGCCCGGCGAGCAGCGTCAGCGCGGTCGAGGACGCGGCGCGCGAGCGCGGCTACTACGCGACCGTCGCCCACCTGGCGTCCGTCGCGCCAGCCGCCATCTCGGCGGCCATCGAGGACCTGCTGAGCCAGGACGTGGAGGGGATCGTCATCGTCGCGCCGCGGACGACGGTGCTCTCCCGGCTGGCCGCGCTGCCGATGAACGTGCCGATCGTCGCCGCCCAGGGCGAGCGGCGGGGGGCCGGCGGCATCCCGGTCGTCTCCGTCGACCAGGAGGCGGGCGTCCGGATGGTGCTCGGCCACCTCATCGGGCAGGGGCACACGCGCATCCTGCACGTGGCCGGGCCGCCGGACTGGAACGACGCGCAGCTCAGGCTGCGCGCGTACAAGGCGGAGCTGCGGGCGGCCGGGCTTCCGCTGCCGCCGCCGCTGTTCGGCGACTGGACCGCTGACTCGGGCTACGACATCGGCCGCGCCCTCGTCCGGGACGTCGCGCGCGGCGGCCGCGGGGAACTGCCGTTCACCGCGGTGTTCTCGTCCAACGACCAGATGGCGCTGGGGCTCATTCACGCCTTCCGCGCGGCCGGGCTGGACGTGCCGCGGGACGTCAGCATCGTGGGCTTCGACGATATCCCGGAGTCGGCGCACTTCTGGCCGCCGCTGACGACCGTGCGCCAGGACTTCGGCGAGCTCGGCGTGCGGTGCGTGTCCATGCTGCTGGACGCGATCGGCCGGACACAGGCCGGCGAGTCGCCGGACGCGCCGCCGCGCGTCCGGCCCGTGGTGGAGCCGCGGCTCATCGTCCGCGACTCCGTCGCGCCCGTGTGACCTGCGTCTCCCCTAGCAGGGCAACCCGTTGACGGGCGCAATGGACCGTGCAACCATGGTGGCCGATGTTACCGGTCACATATGTCAGCGAGGCACTCATGGGCGGCGAGCGGTACGTGGTCGGCGTGGACTTCGGCACCCTGTCCGCCCGCGCGCTCGTCGTGCGGGTCCGGGACGGCGCGGAGGTCGGCACCGCCGTGGCCGAGTACCCGCACGGGGTCATCGACCGCGCGCTGCCAGGCGGCGCCGAGCTCCCGCCGGACTGGGCGCTGCAGGTGCCCGCCGACTACCTGGAGGTGCTGCGCACCGCCGTGCCGGCCGCGCTGCGGGCGGCCGACGTCAGCGCCGCGGACGTGATCGGGATCGGCACGGACTTCACCGCGTGCACGGTCCTGCCGGTCCTCGCGGACGGGACGCCGCTGTGCGATCTCCCGGAGTACCGCGGCCGTCCCCACGCCTACGTGAAGCTCTGGAAGCACCACGCCGCGCAGCCGCAGGCCGACCGGATCAACGACATCGCGCGGGAGCGCGGGGAAGGCTGGCTGCCCCGCTATGGCGGGCGGATCTCCTCGGAATGGCAGTTCGCCAAGGCGCTGCAGCTGCTTGAGGAGGACCCGGAGATCTACCACCGGATGGACCGCTGGGCCGAGGCGGCGGACTGGATCATCTGGCGGCTGACCGGCAGCTATGTCAAGAACGCGTGCACCGCGGGCTACAAGGGCATCTACCAGGACGGGCATTACCCGCGCGCCGAGTTCCTCCGCGCGCTGAACCCAGGCTTCGCGAGCTTCGCCGACGACAAGCTCGCCGGCCCTATCGGGCAGCTGGGCGACGCGGCCGGGACCCTCACCCCCGAGGCGGCGGCGTGGACGGGGCTGCCCGCGGGGATCACGGTCGCGGTGGGCAACGTGGACGCGCACGTGACCGCGCCCGCCGCGCAGGCCGTGCGGCCGGGGCAGATGCTGGCGATCATGGGCACGTCGACCTGCCACGTGATGAACGCCAAGGTGCTGGCCGAGGTGCCGGGCATGTGCGGGGTCGTGGACGGCGGCATCGTCCGCGGCCTGTTCGGCTACGAGGCCGGCCAGTCCGGCGTCGGCGACATCTTCGCCTGGTTCGCGCAGAATTTCGTCCCGGGCGGATACGCGGCCGACGCGCAGCGCGCCGGGCGCAGCTTGCAGGAGCATCTGACGGCGCTGTGCCGGGCGCAGCCGGTCGGCGCGCACGGCCTGCTGGCGCTGGACTGGGAGTCGGGCAACAGGTCCGTCCTGGTGGACCACACGCTGTCCGGCCTGGTGCTCGGCATGACCCTGGCCACCCGGCCGGAAGACGTCTACCGCGCGCTGATCGAGGCGACCGCCTTCGGCACGCGGAAGATCGTCGAGACCTTCGGCGCCAGCGGAGTGCCGGTAACCGAGTTCGTCGCCGCCGGCGGCCTGCTGCAGAACACCTTCCTCATGCAGACGTACGCGGACGTCCTGCGCATGCCGATCGCGACCTGCGCCAGCGCGCAGGCCCCCGCGCTCGGCGCCGCGATCCACGCGGCGGTTGCCGCCGGCGCCTACCGCGACGTCCCGGCGGCGGGAGAGGCGATGGGCGGCCGCGGCGCGCGCACCTACATTCCCGACCGGGCCGCGGCCGACGCCTACGACCGCATCTACGCCGAGTACTCGCGGCTGCACGATCACTTCGGCCGCGGCGGCAACGACGTCATGCACAGGCTGCATGCGCTGCGAAGGGAGGCACTCTCGTGACCGGGCACCTCCAGAGCGAGATCAGCCGGGTACGCCAGGAGGTGGCCCGGCTGCACGCCGACCTGGTGCGCTACGGCCTTGTCGTCTGGACCGCCGGCAACGTCTCCGGGCGGGTCCCCGGGACCGACCTGTTCGTGATCAAGCCCAGCGGCGTGGACTACGCGGACCTGACACCGGCGGCCATGGTCGTCTGCGACCTGTCCGGCGCGGTGGTTCCCGGTGCCGGCGGGTCCGGGCTGTCCCCGTCCAGCGACACCGCGGCCCACGCCTACGTCTACCGCAACATGCCCGAGGTCGGCGGGGTCGTGCACACGCACTCCACCTATGCCACCGCCTGGGCGGCCAGGGGCGAGCCGATCCCGTGCGCGATCACCGGGATGGCGGACGAGTTCGGCGGCGAGATCCCGGTCGGCCCGTTCGCGATCATCGGCGACGACTCGATCGGCCGCGGCATCGTCGAGACGCTGTCCGGCCACCGGTCCCGGGCGGTCCTGATGCGCGGTCACGGCGTGTTCACCATCGGGAAGGACGCGCGGGACGCGGTCAAGGCCGCCGTCATGGCCGAAGACGCCGCCCGCACCACGCACATCGCGCGGCAGGGCGGCGAGCTGACTCCCCTCCCCCCGGCGATCGTCGACAGGCTCTACGACCGCTACCAGAACGTCTACGGACAGCAACCGGGAAAAGGAGCGCCGCGCTAATGCCCGCACCGACCGCAGCAACTGCGCTGGCCGAGCTGACCGGCCGCGAGGTCTGGTTCCTTACCGGAAGCCAGCGGCTCTACGGGGATGAGACGCTCCGGCAGGTAGCCGCGCAGTCCCGCGAGATCGCCGCGACCCTGGCGGCATCCCCCGACATCCCGGTCCGCGTCGTGTGGAAGCCGGTGCTCACCGATCCCGAATCGATCCGCCGGACCATCCTGGCGGCGAACGGCGACGATGCCGTGATCGGCCTCATCGCCTGGATGCATACGTTCAGCCCGGCGAAGATGTGGATCGCGGGGCTCACCGCCCTGGGCAAGCCGCTGCTGCACCTGCACACCCAGGCCAACGTCACGCTGCCGTGGTCCACCATCGATTTCGACTTCATGAACCTGAACCAGGCCGCGCACGGCGACCGCGAGTTCGGGTATATCCAGGCCAGGCTGGCGCTGCGCCGCAAGACCGTCGTGGGCCATGTCTCCGATCCGCGCGTCGTCGGGCAGGTGGCGACGTGGACCCGCGCCGCCGCCGGCTGGGCGGCGACCCGCTCCCTGAAGCTCGCCCGGTTCGGCGACAACATGCGCTTCGTCGCCGTCACGGAAGGCGACAAGACCGAAGCGGAGGCCGTCTTCGGCGTCCAGGTCAACACGTGGGGCGTCAACGACCTAGCCGCGGCGGTGGCCGACGTCGCCCCGGCCGACGTCGACGCGCTCGTCGAGGAATACCAGGAGACCTATGACGTCGCGCCGGAACTGCGCGCCGGCAAGGAGCGGCACCAGTCCCTGCGCGACGGCGCGGCCATCGAGCTCGGGCTGCGCTCGTTCCTGTCCGGGGGCGGATTCGGCGCTTTCACGACCAACTTCGAGGACCTCGGCGCGCTGAAACAGCTTCCCGGGCTGGCCGTGCAGCGGCTGATGGCCGACGGCTACGGTTTCGGTGCGGAAGGAGACTGGAAGACGGCCGTGCTCGTCCGGGCCGCCAAGGTCATGGGCGCTGGCCTGCCCGGCGGGGCGTCGCTCATGGAGGACTACACCTACGACCTGACCCCTGGGCGCGAGCTCATCCTCGGGGCGCACATGCTCGAAGTGTGCCCCTCGCTCACCGCGGCCACGCCGCGGCTGGAGGTCCACCCGCTGGCCATCGGCGGCAGGGAGGACCCGGTCCGGCTCGTCTTCACCGCTGATCCCGGGCCCGGGGTGGTCGTGGCCATGTCGGACATGCGGGACCGGTTCCGGCTGGTCGCTAACGTGGTCGACGTGGTGCCGCCGAGCGAGCCGCTCCCCCGCCTTCCCGTCGGCCGCGCGGTGTGGCGGCCGGCGCCCGACTTCCGGACGGCCGCCGCGGCATGGCTCCAGGCGGGCGCGGCGCACCACACCGTCATGTCCACGGCGGTGGGCATCGAGGCCTTCGAGGACTATGCCCGGATGGCTGGCACGGAACTGCTGGTCATCGACGAGAACACGACCGTGCGCTCGTTCGAGAACGAGATCCGCTGGAACGCCGCCTACTACCGGCTGGCCCGCGGCATCTGACTACCGGCTGGCCCGCGGCATCTGAGCCGCGCCGTCCGGCTGCTCATCCCCCTGGCGCTGAACTTCGCACACTCTGCGACCACACTGCTGTCCGTTTTATACCGTTATGCGGGTGCGGAAAGTGTGCGAAGCGGGAAATGCCTGAACTTATACTTCAGGCAAATCGGGCAAAGTGGGTGCCCGGGGGCGCCGGCCCGTCCCTGCATGAATCGGGCAAGGCGGGTGCCCGGGGGCGCCGGCCTGCCCCTGCTTAGACGGCGATGTACGTCCGGACCTGCAACAGCTCGGGGAAGAACGTCACGTCGAGCGCCTGCCGCAGGAAGCTGACGCCGCTTGAGCCGCCCGTGCCGCGCTTGAACCCGATGATCCGCTCCACGGTCTTCAGGTGCCTGAAGCGCCACAGCTGGAAGCTCTCCTCGATGTCCACCAGCTCCTCGCAGGTCTCGTACTCCGGCCAGAAGCGGTCGCGATCGGCGTATATCGCGCGCAGCACCGGCACGAGCTCAGGGTCCGGCGTGTACGGCCGCGACACGTCGCGCGCCAGCACCCTGGCCGGCACCGGCTGGCCGTGGCGGGCCAGGTAGCGCAGGAACTCGTCGTACAGGCTCGGCGTGCGCAGGGCCTCGGCCAGCCGCTGCCGCGACGCCGGCTCGTGGGCGAACAGATCGAGCATCTCGGCGTCCTTGTTGCCCAGCATGAACTCCACCAGCCGGTACTGCGCCGACTGGAACCCCGACGCGCGTCCCAGGAAGCGGCGGAACTCGGCGTACTCGATCGGGGTCAGCGTCTCCAGGACCGCCCACTGCTCGAACAGCTGCCGCTGGATGTGCTTGACCCGCGCCAGGAGCTTCAGCGCGGGCGCGAGCTCGTCGGACGCGATGTGCCGCATCGCCGCGGACAGCTCGTGGATCAGCAGCTTCAGCCACAGCTCCGAGGTCTGATGCTGGATGATGAACAGCATCTCGTCATGGTGCTCCGGCACGCTGACCGGCCGCTGCGCGCTCAGCAGCTCGTCCAGCCGCAGGTACCGGCCGTAGGTCAGCTCGCCGGACAGGTCACGGACGATGTCTCGTTCGATACGGCGCGTCATCGGCTCGCCACCACCTCGCGCATGACGTCCATCGCCAGCCAGAGTTCCTCGTACCCGGTGCTCAGCGGGGACAGCCCCACCCGGATGCCGTCCGGCGGCCGGTAGTCGACGATCACCCCGGCGTCGATCAGCGCCCGCGCCAGGGCGGAGGCGTCGCCGCGGCACAGCGTGACGTGGCCGCCGCGGCGCCGCGGGTCGCGCGGCGAGCCCAGCGTGATGCCGTGCGGGGCCAGCCACGCGTCCGCCAGCGCGACCGCCATCTCGGTCAGCGCCACCGCCTTGGCCCGGATCCGTCCGATCCCCGCGGCCGCCACCAGCCGGATCCCCTCGGCGGCCCCGGCCAGCCCCAGGATCGGCGGGGTGCCCGACTGCAGCCGCGCGATCCCCGCGGCCGGGCGGTAGCCCTGTTCCATCGCGAACGGCTCGCCGTGCCCGATCCATCCCTGGATGGGCTGCCGCAGGCCGTCCAGGTGCTCGCGGGCCACGTAGGCGAACGCCGGGGCGCCCGGCCCGCCGCACAGGAACTTGTAGGTGCAGCCAACCGCGAAGTCCGCGCCGCATTCGTCCA
Source organism: Trebonia sp. (assembly GCA_035294225.1). Classification (GTDB taxonomy): domain Bacteria; phylum Actinomycetota; class Actinomycetes; order Streptosporangiales; family Streptosporangiaceae; genus Trebonia. The sequence goes on along the minus strand of DATGLH010000019.1, from coordinate 5,263 downwards.
GGGCGACCGGGACCGAGCCGGCGCTGTGGCACAGGTCCCACACCACCAGGGCGCCCGCCTCGTGCGCGGCCGCGGTGATGCCGGCCATGTCGGCCAGGAACGCCGAACGGTACGCCACGTGGCTCAGCGTCACCACCGCCGTGTCCGGCCCGGCCACCGCCCGCACCTGCTCGGGCGTGACCCCGGCCGCCGGGCCGGGCCGCAGCCAGCGCACCCGGCACCCCAGTTCCGCCGCGATGCCCTCCGCCACGTACCGGTCGGTGGGGAAGTTGTCGACGTCGGTGACGATCTCCCGGCGGCCCGGGCGCGCCGCCACCGCCGCGCGCAGCAGCTTGTACAGCCACACCGTGGTGGAATCGCCCAGGATCACCTGGCCCGGCGCCGCGCCGAGCGCCGCCGCGGCCAGCTCGTCGCCCAGCCGGCAGGGCAGCTCGAACCAGCCCTCGGACCAGCCGCGGATCAGGCGGGTCCCCCATTGATCGCGAACCAGCTCTTCCAGCCGCCGCAGCGTCGCGGCGGGCGGCCTGCCCAGGGAGTTCCCGTCCAGGTATGCCACCACGCCGGCGTCCGCCACCGGCAGGAACGCGTCCCGGAAGCACCCCAGCGGGTCAGCCGCGTCCAGCGCTGCCGCGTCCGCGCGCGTCATCGCGCGGGGAGCGGCGCCACCCGGTTCCGCGACGCCCATGCCGGCAATCGTATGACCCTGCGGACGGCCGCCTATGCACTGACCGGCAGGGAATGATCCCAGTCGGAAAGCAGCGTGCGAAGCGCGGCGACGAGCGCGATGGGCTGGTCGAGCATGACGTGGTGGCCCGCGGCGGGGATCTCGATGACCGGGGCAACGCGGCCGAGCCGGTCATACATGATGTCGCTCATCTCCGCGGACACGAGGCCGTGCTCGGCGCGGAACAGCGCTACCCGGCAGTCCAGCCGGGCCAGCGGCGCCTGGGGCGCCCCCCTGCCGAAGATGCGCGGATCCCACTTCCACGTCCATCCGCCGTCCGCCCGGCGGATGGACGTGGCGGCGACATGATCTGCGATATAGCCGAGCACGGGCTGACCGGGAACCGGGCGGAACCGGGCGAGGATCGCCTCCTTCGAGGGATAGACGCGCAGTGCGCGGAAGGCGCGCTGGTCCTGCGCCGCGTGCTCTTCCGGCGCCATGTCCCGGACCGGGGAGTCGATCGCGACCGCTCCCTCGATCCGCGCCCCGAACAGGGCCGCCGCGCGCAGTGCGACCATGCCGCCCATGCTGTGCCCGATCACCGTGGGCGGGGTGGTGATCCCGGCGTCCGCGGCGACGGCGAGCACCTCACGCGCCCATCCGTCGAGGCTGTAGGAGCCGCGCCGGCCGCTGTCACCATGCCCGGACAGGTCCAGCGCGACGACACGCCGGCCGCCCGCCAGCAGCGGGGCGATGTGATCCCACCAGCGGGAATGAGCCGCGCCGCCGTGCACCAGCACGATGCCGCGCCCGGCCGGCTCCCCCCAGGCCCGGTAGGCGACCGGGACACCGTCCACCGTCGCCGCCCGCTGCGCCACGGGAGCGGCGAGGGCGGCGGTGAACCACGCCGGCGGCGCGGCCGAATCCACGTCAGCCAATGAGGTCATGGACAGAAGTCAACCAGAAGGTCCCGGCGACGCGATAGGCCAGCCCGCGGCCCCGCGGCGGCGGCCTCGATGCCACCCGCCCGGCGGGCGGGACCCCGCCGCCGCTGGCGTCGGACACCGCATGGGTCAGGAAGTCCCCCAGCGCCGCGGCCGCGATTCTCAACGGGCCTCACCAGGCCTTGACGAGCCGATCTCGAACGTCATGCCCGGACTGGCGAGGTGGACGGCGCCGGCGAACGCGCGCGCGGCCTCGTCACGGCGCGCGCGCAGCCAGTCCGCGTCAGAGGACGGGAAATGGGTGAGCACGAGGGTCCGCACGCCGGCGGCGCGGGCGACCCGCGCGGCGTCCGTCGCGCTGAGATGACCGTGCGGCCCGTGATCGGTCACCGGCAGGGTGGCCTCGGCGAGCAGGAGGTCGGCGCCGTCGGCCAGCGCCGCCAGCCCCTGCGTGACGCCGGTATCGCCGGTGTAGGCGAGGCAGCCGGCGGCGGACTCGATCCTGATCCCGCAGTTCGGCGAGCTGTGCAGCAGCCCGTGCAGGGTGATCCGCATGTCCGCGACGGTCAGCCGCGCGCCCGGCGAGTACTCGCGGACGTCGAAGGCCAGGTCGAAGGCGCGGTCAAGCACCGGCGCGGTCGGCACGGGAAACAGGGCGGCCAGCTGCCGGAGCCGTTGCCTGCCTCCCCTGGGCACGTGCAGGGGCACGGCTTCGATCCCCGCCCCGTCCTGGGGCAGCGCGCCCGGCCCCGGGTAGCGCACGGCCCGGCTGAGCAGCGACTTGCCGACGGGCAGCAGGTCGTAGCAGTGATCGAGGTGCAGGTGGGTCACGATGACCGCGCTGAGCCGTTCGGGCGCAGCCACGGCCCCGAGGGCGGTGGCAACGCCCGGACCGCAGTCCAGCAGGACCGTCGCGGCGTCGGTGGCGACGAGGTAGCCGGAACTCGGCTGCCCGTTCGCGGGCATTCCCGCCCTGCACCCCAGGATCGTCATGCGCACGCTTCAACGGTGCTTGCCGGGCCCGGGGCCGGGCAAGCGCGTTCTGCCTATGGCGGCGATCGCCGCCGCCTATCGCCCGTATCCGGCGCGTGCTTCTTCCACGGCCGAAAGGAACAGCGGCACCGCGGGGTTGGAGTCCTGCTCGCGCCAGGTCGCGTACACGGTCACCTCGGGCACCGGATCGGGCAACGACAACGTGGACAGCCCGGTCACGCCGACCGCCTCCGCGCGCACCGAGGACGCGAAGATCACGACCTCCTGACTGGCCGCCATGACCGCCGCGGCATCGCCATCGTCGAACACCTCAGCCGCGCTGAGGTCGGCGCCGTTCAGCCGCGCGGCGGTCACGACGGCGTCGTGGATCGCCGGGCTGGCCGACCGGCTGGGCAGCAGGCAGCGGTACCGGGCAAGGTCGGGCCACCGGACCGGGCCGCCGTTCGCGAGCCGGTGGCCGCTCGCGCAGATGCCGACGACGGGCAGCGTGAGGACCGGGCGCTGGCAGATGCCCCTCCCGCCGCAGGCGCCGTAGACGAAGGCGACATCGAGCTTCCCGCCGTGCAGTTCGGTGAGCTGCCCGCACGTGTGGCGCTGCCGCAGGCAGGCGCGCACCTGGGGGTGCCTTTCCTGCAGCAGGGACAGCGTCGGCACGAGAATGCGCTGCCCGGCCGGGAAGTTGAACCCGATGCGCAGGTGCCCGGCCGCCGCCGGGCCGGCTCGACGGGCCGCCTCGACGGCACGGTCCAGCTGCCCGAGCAGCTGGACCGCTTCCCGGCGGAACGCTTCCCCCGCCGGGGTGAGCCGCACGCTGTGCGAGGTCCGGGCCACGAGCTGCACGCCGAGGCGGTGCTCCAGCTGTTTCAGCTGTAGGCTCAGCGACGGCTGCGATATGTGCAGACGCGCGGCGGACCGGCCGAAGTGCAGTTCCTCGGCGAGGACGAGGAACGAGCTGATGTGGCGCAGTTCCATCGGCACCCCAGGGCATCCACATGACGTCATCGCCATCATGCCTGCCGCGTCCATAGCGCCCCTGAACAGGGGGTAACGATCGGCGGTACATTCCACGCAGTACCAGCGCACCCGGAGGCTCTTGTGGACAGCAGCGACCTGGAGGACATCCTCAGCGCCGTGCGGCGGTTCGTACGCGACGTCGTGATCCCGGCCGAAAGCGAGATCGAAGAGACCGACGAGGTCCCGGCCCGCCTGCGCGAGCAGGCGGCCGCGATGGGGCTGTTCGGCTTCGCGATACCGGAGCGGTACGGCGGGCTCGGGCTTTCGGTGAGCGAGGAGGTCCGGCTCGCCTTCGAGCTGGGGTACGCCAGCCCGGCGTTCCGGTCGATGTTCGGCACTAACAACGGCATCGCGGGCCACGTGCTGCTCGAGGGCGGCACGGAGGAACAGCGCAAGCGGTTCCTGCCCCGGCTGGCCAGCGGCGAGTGGGTCGCGTCCTTCGGGCTCACGGAGGCGGAGGCCGGCTCCGACCCCGGTGCCCTCGCCACCGTCGCCGTGCGGGACGGGGGCGAATGGGTCATCGACGGCAGCAAGCGGTACATCACCAACGCCCCGCTGGCCGATGTCTTCATGATCTTCGCCCGGACCACACCGGGCGTTCCCCCTGGCAAGGGCATCTCCGTCTTCTGCGTGCCGGGGAACGCCCCGGGACTGACCGTGGGACCCCGCGACAAGAAGATGGGCCAGGCCGGCGCCTGGACCGCGGACGTCCGCCTGGACGGCGTGCGCGTCCCCGGCGACGCCCTCATCGGGGAAGCGCCCGGAACCGGCTACGCCACGGCGATGCGGTGCCTCGCGCACGGCAGGCTGCATATCGCGGCGGTGTGCGTCGGCCTGGCCCAGCGTCTGGTCGACGAGTCGGTGGCGTGGGCCACCACGCGCCGGCAGGGCGGCGGCCCGATCGCCGGCCACCAGCTCGTACAGGGCATGCTCGCCGACTCCCAGGCCGAGCTGATGGCCGGGCGGGGCCTTGTGCTTGAGGCCGCGCGGGCATTCGACGCCGGCGAGGACACCACGATGGGCCCCGCCTGCGCGAAGTACTTCTGCTCGGAGATGGTCGGCCGTGTCGCCGACCGCGCCGTGCAGATCCACGGCGGGGCCGGCTACATGCGCGGGGTGCCCGTCGAGCGGCTGTACCGGGACGCCCGGCTGTTCCGCATCTACGAGGGGACCAGCCAGATCCAGCAGCTGGTCATCGCCCGCCAGCTCACCCGCGGCCGCCGGCCGCCGGCCAGCCCGGAAGCGGCCCGGTGAGGGCGCCGGGCGTCACGCCGTGCCGGGCGATCCGCGGCGTCGGCCTGGCCAGCGGGCGTTAGCCTGGCCAGCGGGCGACGGCCTGGCCAGCGGGCCGGGCGCCGGCGCGGCGTTCCGGCCGCTCTCCCGGCCGGCGCGTCTCATCGTGGCCGAAGGTCTTCTCGAAGATGGCCCTGGCGCAGAGCATTGGGCATCGTCTTTCCTGGGTATGAAGGTTCGCTGCGCACCTCACCCGGCAACGGGCGAACTGGCATCACACCGGAAGGACGATTCCGCGGACGGGACAGACGGCAACCGGGTCACCGAGGAGCAGGCCGCGCTGCGCCGGGTGGCGATGCTGGCGGCCCGGGGCGCGTCGCCGGAGGAGATGTTCGCCGCGGTCGCCGCCGAGGTC
>DATGLH010000018.1:0-2652 GCA_035294225.1 Trebonia sp. | reverse complement strand
GCTGGCACGGCTCGCGGGACTGCGCGCCGGACTCGACGAGGTGGTCAAGGCGGCGAGCGCCCCCGCCGATCCGCTGACGATCGTGTTCGGCCACATCGGTGCGGGCAACCTGCACGTCAACATCCTCGGCCCGGACCCGGGAGATGACACGGTGGACGAGGCGGTGTTCGACCTGTCCGCCGCGCACGGCGGCACGATCTCGGCCGAGCACGGGATCGGCCGCGCGAAGGCCCGGTGGCTGCACCTGAGCAGGACGGCCCCGGAGATCGCGGCGATGCGCGCCGTCAAGGCGGCGCTCGACCCCTCCGGGTTGCTCAACCCCGGCGTGCTGCTGGCCTGACCGGTATTTCGCTGACCTGCAGAAAGGTCTCGTGGCACGATAAAGACGTGGTGACAGAGCCAGCGGAGCCTGCCGGGGAGTGGCCTGACAGCGGGGGGCAGGCCAGCGGGAAGCAGCGCGCCGACGTGACCGCGCGAGCTGTCATCGAGTGCGCCGCCGACGCGATCGTCGCCTTCGGCACCGACCGGACCGTACTGCTGTGGAACCCCGCCGCGGAGCGGATGTTCGGCTGGACCGCGGCCGAGGTCACCGGCAGGGAACCGCCGATCATCCCCGAAGAGCTGAAGGCGGAACACAGCGCCGTGCTCGAGCGGGTGCGCGGCGGCGGCCATATCTCGTTCGCGACCCGCAGGATCCGCAGGGACGGCAGCGTGCTCGACGTGCGGATCGACACGAGCGCCCTGACCGGCGCTGGAGGCGAGGTGACCGGCTGGGTCAACGTCGTCCACCAGGCAGACGAAGACGATGCCGCCAGGCACTACATAGCCGAGCGGGCCCGGGTGGTCCGCAGGCTCGGCGACGTGGTGGCCGACATGAACGCCCAGCGTGACCTGGAATCGGTGCTCGACAGGATCGCCGCGTCCCTGCGCGAGCTGACCGGCGCCGACGCCGGCGGGTTCGTGACCATCGAGGGCGGGATGCTCCGCCTCGTCAGCACCTCCGGCCTCCCGGCCGATCTGCGCGGGAGGACCGCGGTGCTGGCCGGCAGCCTGGTCGGCGAGCTGATGCGCTCCGGCAAGACCGTCATGATGACGACAGGGGACTCCGCGGATTTCGGTGACCTCATCTGGTCCGCGCTGCCCGGGCTGCACACGATCGCGCTCAGCCTGTCACACGTGCGCGACCGGCCCTACGGCGCGCTCTACGCGCTGTACAGCCGGAGTGCGCTCAGCCACGTCGAGCTGGAGTTGCTCGAGCTGCTCGCCGGGCATGCGGGCGTCGCCGTGACCAACGCCATGGCCTTCGAGGAGCTCCTCCGGCAGCGGGCCAGCGAGCGCGCGGTCATCGACGGCAGCGCGGACGGCATCGCGGTTGTCGACGGCGGCGGCCTCGTCAGGCAGTGGAATCCCGCCGCGCACCGGCTCACCGGGGTATCCGGAGGGGAGGCGGTGGGCAGGCCGCTGCCCTTCCCGCAGCCCGCGCCGGGCGCGAAGCTGACATACCGGCTGCCGAACGGGCGGTGGCTCGACGTCCTCTGCACGGCGCTGCGCGGCAGCGACGAGCAGGTGATCGACTTCCGCGACGTGACCGCGGCCAAGGAACTCGAAGAAGCCAAGGATCTCTTCCTCGCCACGGCGAGCCATGAGCTGCGCACCCCGATCACCGTGGTGCACGGGTTCGCCAGCACGCTGGCGAGGCGATGGGATCAGCTCAGCGACGCGGACCGGCGCGCGGCGGTGCAGACGATCGCGGAGCGGGCCGGATCGCTCGGCCGGCTGGTCGAGCAGCTCCTGCTCGGCTCGCGGGCGGGTACCGGCCAGCTGCCGGTCAGCAACGGGCCGTTCGACCTCGGCGCCCTGCTGCGCGGCGCGGCCGTCGCGTTCCGCCCGCTGTCGGACAGGCATACGCTGGCGGCGGACATCCCCGGTGACCTGCCCCTGGCCCGCGGTGACACGATGGCGACCGACATCATCATCGGCCAGTTGCTGGAGAATGCCTTCAAGTACTCGCCGGATGGCGGGCAGGTCACCGTGCGGGCCCGGGCCGCCGGCGAGCGTATCGAAATCTCGGTGGAGGACGAGGGCGTCGGCATAGCCGACGATGACCGCGAGCGCATCTTCGAGCGGTTCGTCCAGGGCGAGGCGGGGGACCGCCGCAGGTTCGGCGGCATCGGCATGGGCCTGTACATAGTGCGCCGCCTCGCGACGGCACAGGGCGGCGACGTCGATGCCCGCCCCAGGTCCGGCGGCGGTACGGTCATGCGGTTCGTGCTGTGGCGCGCTGACGCCGCCGGGCCCGGCGAGCCCGGCGAGCTCAGTGAGGTGATGTCGCCTGCCGGCTAGCGACTCCAGGCCAGCAGCGCCTCCAGGCCAGCAGCGCCGGCAGGTCCTCCCGCAAAAGTAACCATTTCCTGGCTCTTCTTATACGGCGGCATGCCCGGGAACGTGACAGGAATGCTGCGCTAGGGACGGCGCCGGGGGCGCCCGCCGGGCCGCACCGTCACACCGGCTGGCGGGAGCGCCGCTCGCCGCCGGAGGCGTCCAGGTAGGCGTCGATGATGCCGGTGACGTCCTCGCCCTGCATGGCGATCTTGCCCTTTTCCAGCCAGATCACCCGGTTGCAGGTGTCCTCGATCTCCTTGAGGTTGTGCG
>DATGLH010000017.1:0-43681 GCA_035294225.1 Trebonia sp. | reverse complement strand
GCGTGTCCGAAACGGATTCGGCCGGCTTCCGGCAGTGATGTTCTCGCTCACAATTTACTATCCATGAAGCCTTGACGTGACTTCCGGCCAGAGCAATAGTGAGGCAATCATGCTGTTCAAATCCTCACAATCACACGGAGGTCTCATGCATCACACCCGATAATCATAGGTGTGATCGTTAACATCGGCTGGTCTTGATTCGCCATGGACCCAGCCTTGGCGGCCTTTGCGGTTTCTCGTTCCCGGGCGCCCGTTCAGCCGTTCGCACCCTCACCGGAATGGAAGGATACGCGTTGATCACCCGATTTCCGCTACTGAAAGTGAAACGATCACTGCTATCGGCGATCGCGGCCGCGGCGCTGGCCTCGGGCGCCGTCGCGGCGATGGGCACGGCGCCGGCCAGCGCGGCATCGTTGCCATGCGACATCTACGCGTCGGCCGGCACGCCGTGCGTGGCGGCGCACAGCACGACCCGGGCCCTGTACGCCGCGTACGACGGCCCGCTGTACCAGGTCCGGCGCGCCTCGGACAACGCCACCGCCAACATCTACCCGCTGAGCGCGGGCGGGGTCGCCAACGCGGCCGCCCAGGACTCGTTCTGCGCCAACACGACCTGCGTCATCACCGAGATCTACGACCAGTCCGGCCACGGCAACAACCTCACCCAGGCGCCGGGGGGCGGCGCGGCCGGCGGCCCCGACAACCTCGCGAACGCGACCGCGGCACCGGTCATGGTCGGCGGCCACAAGGCCTACGGCGTCTACGTGGCCCCCGGCACCGGATACCGCGATGACAGCACCTCGGGGATCGCGACCGGCGACCAGCCGGAGGGTGAGTACGCGATCTTCGACGGCACCCACTACAACGGCGGCTGCTGCTTCGATTACGGCAATGCCGAGACCAACAACGACGACAACGGCGCCGGCCACATGGAAGCGATCTACTTCGGCAACAGCAAGGTCTGGGGCTACGGCACCGGCAGCGGCCCGTGGATCATGGCCGACATGGAGAACGGCCTGTTCTCCGGGGTCAACGCGGGCTACAACGCGAACGACCCGACCATCGGCTACCGGTTCACCACCGCCATGATCGAAGGCGAGCCGGACCAGTGGGCCATCCTGGGCGGCAACGCCCAGTCAGGCGGCCTGTCGACGTTCTACAGCGGGGCGCGCCCCTCGGGTTACAACCCGATGCACAAGGAGGGGGCGATCATCCTCGGCATCGGCGGCGACAACAGCAAGGGTTCCGCCGGCACGTTCTACGAGGGCGTGATGACGTCTGGCTACCCGTCGGCCGCCACCGAGAGCGCCGTGCAGGCCAGCATCGTCTCGGCCGGCTACGCGCCATACTCCGGCGGCGGGGCCACCGGGACCATCGTGTCCGGCCTCAGCAGTTCCAAGTGCGTGGACAACAACAACGGCAGCGGCGCCAACGGCAACAAGGTGCAGATATGGGACTGCGACGGCTACGCCCCCGCGCAGGACTGGACCGTCAACGGCAACGGCACCATCACGATCGACGGCGGCTGCATGGACATCACCGGCGCCAACTACAGCAACGGAACCCTCATCGAGCTGTGGACCTGCAACGGCGGCGCCAACCAGCAATGGCAGGCGGTCAGCGGGGAACTGGTCAACCCGGCATCCGGCAAATGCCTCGACGACCCCGCCTTCAATACCGCCAACGGAACACAGCTCATCCTCTATACGTGCAACGGCGGCGCCAACCAGAAATGGACCCTGCCTTAGCTAGCTGAGGCAAGCACCCCCTAGGAGACAATGTGGTCGGCGGGGCGGATGGGACAATCCCGTCCGTTCCCGGCCACCGGCGATCAGGCGCCAGACCGGCTCAGCACGCCTTCCGGGATCATGGCGCCGTCCGATTGGCGGCCGGATGAATGTGACAGTCAGCCGCCTATTACCGGCTCGGTGCCACATTCATCCGCTGACGTCCGGCCGCTGGGGCAAAGGCGCGGCGACGGGGCGGTTAGCGCAGTTCCCAGGCCGGCCCGGCGGGGGTGTCGGTGACCTGGACGCCCAGCTTTTCCAGCTCCGCCCGGATCTCGTCGGCGCGGGCCCAGTTCTTTTCCCTGCGGGCCCCGGTGCGCTCGGCGATGAGGCGCTCGATCGTCTTCAGTTCCGCGGGGTCGAGGTCGGAGACCGACCGGCGGCGGTCCACCGCCCGCGGGTCAAGCTCGGCCAGGCCGAGTCCGAGCAGGGCGTCCGCGGCCGCCACCACGACGCGCAGGCCCTCAGCGCTGATCTCCGGGTCGCGCAGCGACTCCTGGAGGGCGGCGAGGATCTTCGGCGTCGCCAGGTCGGCGGAGATCGCCTCATCCACCTGGTCCAGATATGCCACCGCGGCCTTGTCGGCGTCCGGGCCGGGACCGGGCAGCAGCGCCCGGGCGGCCTGGAACGTCTCGGCCGCGGGCAGCGGGCGGAGCGCTTCCACGCGCGCCGCCAGGCGGCGCACGGTGGCCTGGGCCGCGTCCATCGCCTGGTTCGTGAAGTCCAGCTGGCTGCGGTAGTGGCCGCCGAGCAGGAACAGCCGGTAGGCCATCGGGTGGTAGCCGGCCTCGGTGAGGTCGGCGAGCCGCGGCCCGCCGCCCGCGGACTTGGCGATCTTCTCCGCGTTCATCAGCAGGAACTCGTTGTGCAGCCAGTACCGCACCCACGGCCGTCCGTCGCCGAGGTAGGCCTCGCTCTGCGCGATCTCGTTGACGTGGTGCAGCTGGCGGTGGTCGATGCCGCCGGTGTGGATGTCGAAATGCGGCCCGAGCAGCGACATCGACATGACCGAGCATTCCAGGTGCCAGCCGGGCGCGCCCCAGCCCCACGGGGACTTCCAGCGCATGACGCGCCGGACACCGGGCTCCTCCGCGCGCCACAGGGCGAAGTCGGTCTTGTTCCTGCGGCCCTCGACATGCTCGACGCGAGCGCCCTCGCGCTGCCCCGCCACGTCCAGCAGGGCCAGCGAGCCGTACCCCGGCGACTTGGACGTGTCAAAGTACAGCCCGGACGGCAGGAGGTAGGTGTACCCGAGTTCCTCCAGCCGGGCCGCGAACTCGATCATCTGCGGCACGTACTCGCTGGCCCGCGGGTACGCGTCGGCGGGCATTACGCGCAGCGCCGCCATGTCATCGAAGAACGCCTTCGTGTAGAACGCGGCGATGTCCTCGACGCTGCGCCGTTCGCGCGCCGCCGCCATCTCGAGCTTGTCCTCGCCCGTGTCAGAGTCGGCGACGGCGTGCCCCACGTCGGTGATGTTGACGACGTGGCGGACGGCGATGTCCTTCCAGCGCAGCGCCCGGCGCAGCGTGTCGGCGAACACGTACGGCCGCATGTTGCCCAGGTGCGGGAACGAGTAGACGGTGGGACCACAGCTGTAGATGCCCACGACGTCCGCGGACGGGATGAACTCCTGCATCCGGCGCCCGAGTGAGTTGTAGAGCCTGAGCTGCTGTCCAGTCGTCACCCGCCCATGATATTGGCCGTCACTGGTAGAGCTGTTCAATCTCCTGCGCGTAACGGTCGGCGATTACCCGGCGGCGGCGCTTCATCGTAGGGGTGAGCTCGCCGGTGTCGGGCGTCCACTCGTTCGGCAGCACCCGGAACCGGCGCACCTGCTCGACCCGGGCCAGGTGCGAGTTCGCCTCCGCGACGCCCCGCTCCACCTCGGCGAGCACCTCGGGGTGCGCGGCGAGTTCAGCCAGCGAGGACGCCGGTATGCCGTGCGCGCGGGCCCAGGCCGGGGTGACCTCGGGGTCGAGCACGATGAGCGCGGTCACGTAGTTGCGCCGGTCGCCGATCGCGCAGGCCTGGCCGATCAGCGGGTGCCGCTGCAGCTCGTACTCGATGAGGGCCGGGGAGATGTTCTTGCCGCCGGAGGTGATGATCAGCTCTTTCTTCCGGTCGGTGATCTTCAGGAAGCCCTCGGCGTCGAGTTCGCCGATGTCGCCGGTGTGCATCCACCCGTCGGCGTCCAGCGCCTCCGCCGTCCGCTCCGGGTCCTTGTAGTAGCCGCGCATCACCAGCGGCCCGCGGACCAGCACCTCGCCGTCGTCCGCGATCCGCAGCTCCATGCCCGGGAACGCCTTGCCGACCGCGCCGACGCGGGACCTGCCCGGCGGGGCGAGCGTCGCGGCGTTGGACAGCTCGCTCATCCCCCAGCCCTCGGTGATCGGCAGCCCGAGCGCCCGGAAGAACTCGATGATCGCGGGGTCGATCGGCGCCGCGCCGCTCGTCGCGATGCGGCACTGGTCAAGCCCGGCCCGGGTGAGCACGGCCTTCCGCACCTGCTCGGGCATGGCGCGCACGGCCTCCGGCGAGACGTCGGGCAGGGCTGTGCGCAGCGCGGCGTACAGCTTTTCCCATACCCGCGGGATGCCGACCAGGCCGGTCGGGTGAACCTGCGCCGCCATCTCGAAGAGCTTGAGCGTGTCCGGGCAGTACGCGAGCGTCACCGCGCGGGCCATCGCGCCCCAGTGGTCCACGCTGCGGCCGGTGACGTGCGCCATCGGCAGGTAGGACACCAGCCGCGCGTTGCCGTCGTCGTCGCTTTGCTCGTCGAAGGGGATCACCCGGTTCGTGGCGGCCTGGTAATACCGGACGCTGTGGTGGGTGAGCATGACGGCCTTCGGCTGGCCGGTGGTGCCCGAGGTGTAGATCAGCGTGGCCAGGTCATCCGGGGCCACCTGGCGCCAGGTCTCGTCGAACAGGCCCGGCGAGCGCTCGGCCTCGGCGTGGCCGAGGCCGAGCAGCTGCGGCCAGCCGATCGCGCAGTCCGCGTCGCCGTCGATCAAGATGATCTGGCGCAGCTTCGGCAGCTGGTCCCATACCGAACGCAGCTTGGGCAGGAACTCCCGTTCCACGATCGCGACGGCCGCCTCGCAGTGCCCGGCGATATAGGCGGCCTGCTCCGCGGACACCGTGTTGTAGATGAACACCGGGACACCGCGGGCGTGCATCACCGCGTAGTCCGCGATCGTCGCCTCCGACCGGTTGCGGGACCAGATCACCGCGAACTCGCCCGGCTGGAAGCCGATCACGCCAAGGCCGAGGGCCAGGTCCCGCACCTGGTCGTACACCTGGCGGTAGGTCAGCGACCGCCACTGGCCGCCCTCCAGCCAACGGTGCGCCACAGCGCCGCCGGCGGCGGCCACCGTCTGGGCGTAGCTGGTGAGCAGCGTGCTGTCCTTGATCTCGGCTTCGATCGCCGCGCGCTCGGCGGCGATGCCGGCAGGCGTTCCGGACCGCTCCATCGTGGTCATGCCACACATTGTGGCGCGCCGCCCGCGCGATGGACAGCGATACCCCCAGATAGCCCCAGATAGGCATCCATGGGATAAATTCACGGGGCGTCACAGGCCAACGGGCCGCCGGCGCCCCCGTCGCCGGCGGCCCGTGGCCGCGGGGTGCTGGTCAGAAGCCGGGGAAGGCCACCAGCCCGTCGGTGTTGCCGGCCGAGTCGGTGTAGAAGCCGACTAGGTCGCCCTCGTCGTTGACGCCGTTGAGCACCGTGGTGCCGACGCCGTTCGGGTCGTCGATGCCGGTCACGTAGCCGTGGCCGAGCTTGTAGATGAAGCCGTGCGTCGTCGCGGAGTTGCCGCTGCCCACGGTGTAGGTGCCCACCACCCAGTCGGAGTCGTTGACGCCGAACGCCTGGGTCATCGAGGCGCCGGGGACGGCGAGCTTGATGAAGTCGCCGTTGGCGAGCTTCAGGAAGCCGTCCACGGTGCTCGAGTTCACGTTGTAGAAGCCGGCCACGTCGCCGTGGTTGTTGATCGCGGCCGCGGTGAGGCTCGGCCCGAGGCCGGAGGCGCCTGGTACCAGCACGCGGCTGAACCTGTGCGTGTAGATGTTGTAGGTGTAGCCGCGGTTCTGGCCTGAGGCGTTGGTGAAGAACCCGACCGCGACGTCGTGGTCGTTGACGCCGAGCAGCTGGTCAACGGGCGGGCTCGCGGGAGTGCCGGTCGGGAAGTCGACCTTGTGGAAGTAGCCGCCCGCCTCGTACCAGCCGAAGTTGTCGTTGGTGTTGTTGGCGTTGTTCTGCGCCGAGAAGAATCCGACCGTGACGCCGCGGTCGTTCAGGCCGGTCACCTGGGTCTGCACCGAGCCCGGGAAGTTCTCGTTGCTGATGTCGCCTTGCGCGTACGGCGAGCGGATCGTGTAGCCCTTGTTCGGGTGCCCGGCGTTGCCGCTGCCGAAGTAGCCCGCGATCACACCCTCGTTGTTGATGCCGAGCAGCTGGTTGAAGGTCCGGTCGTGGTGGCTGCCCAGCGTGACGAACTGGTAGCCGGCGGCGGGCGCGGCGGCAGCCGCCGTCCCCGCGGTGGCCGCTCCGGCCGGTCCGGCCAGCGAGACCGCCGCCGCGGCGGCGAGCGCGCCCGACGCCACAGCCGCGATGCCGATCTTCAGGCGCGCCGCGCGATCCGTGATGCCCATGATGGTTCCTCTTTCTCTTCCCCGTGACCCCGGCCGGACGTTGTTGTCCGTCCGCTGTTATCCGCCGATCAATGTCTCCCGGGCCGCCGGGGGAACCGGGAGGGGTTACAGGGGAACCGGAGGGGGGTTCTCGGTCAGGCACCACGCGTCGGCGGCGATCCGCCATGCGCCGTCGGGCTGGACGCGTACCACCGTGCAGCCGACGCCGCACAGCCTGACCGGCTTCCCGTCCGGGCCGGCGCCCTCGATCCGCCGCTCGCAGACCAGCATCGTGAGGCCGTCGGCCGGCAAGACCCCGACCAGCCGGGTGTCGAGCGGCAGCCGCAGGTTCATGATGGCCGTCATCGTCTCGCGGACCGTCCGGCCATCCGGCCGGCCGTCGGCCCATGGCCGCAGCAGCGCTCCGCGCTCGTACTGCGCGAGCGCCGCGCCCAGGTCACCGTCGCTGACCGCAAGCGATACAAGTTCGGGTGCCTCCGCCGGCCATCGGGCGGCCGGCGGAGCGATCGGATCCGACACCGTGCCTCCTCCGCGGGAGGAACGAGTCTGGCATCACATGGCTGGGGGATCGCTCCGGCACGGGGGGAATCACCGGGGGCCGGAGTCAGGCACGTCCCGTCAGCCGCTCGTACAGGGCGGTCGTTTCCGCCGCCGGCGGGACGCCGACCTGCTCGCGCAGCTGGGCAGCCAGCTTCTCGTAGTGCCGCACCGCACGCGCGGTCTCGCCGAGGCGCTCCCAGCAGGTCATCAGCTCACGGTGCGCGGACTCGTTCAGCGGCTCGTGCTCGATAGCGCGGCGGAACGCGGTGACCGCGGCCTGATAGCGGCCGGCCGCCGCGTGCAGCCGCCCGGCCGCCAGCAGGGCGGATTCGAACCGGCGCCGCAGTTCGTCGCGGCGCGCGTGCGCCCACTCGCCCACGGCCATCCCGGCCAGGAAGTCGCCGCCGTAGGCGGCGATCGCCCGCTGCAGGTCCGGGAGCGCCGCCGAAGGCGGACGGGCACGGCTGGCGGCGGCCAGCGCCGCCTCGAACGTGTCCACGTCACACTCGTGCCGCAGCGAGCGGCTGAACGAGTACCTGCCCGCGGAGTACACCACCCACTCGGGATCGCCGAGCGCGCGGCGCAGCTCCCGCAGCGCCGTGTGCAGCGCATTGCCAAGCTGCTGACGCGACAGCTCAGGCCACAGCGCGCCGCCCAGTTGCTCCCTGCTCAGCGGCGGCGACGTGATCAGCAGGAACAACAGCTCGCGCGGCTTGGCGTAGCCCCAGTCCGCGGCCGTCAGGGGGACGTCGCCGAGTTCGACGGTGGCCGTGCCGAGCGCCCGGACACGCAGCAGAGCGCCGGCCCGGTCCGGGGGCCCGGCCCGCACGGGCACCTGAGCGGCCGGCCGGGGGCACGCCGGACTGGCGCCGGGTCCGGTGGCGCGCGCGGGCTCCGCGGCAGGCGGGGGCTCACCGGGAGAACCGGGGGCGGCACGCGGCGCGAGGCCGGTGGCATCCGGATCAGGATCCCGAACGGGCTGGGCCGGCTCCCGAGGCGTCGACGCCAGCTCGCTGACCGCGTCAGAATCGGCGGTGCGCATCCCGCGCTGCCAGGCCGCTTCGAACGCGTCGTCGCCGAGCACGGCGCGCGCCGCCGCCCGCGACCGGTCATGCTGCGGCCATTCGCACGGCGCGAGCACCGTGCCGATGGCCTCGCGCATCGCCTGCGCCGCGCCGAGCAGGCACGCCGCCCGCTCCGCCGCCGGGGGCGAGGCTCCCGCCGCGAGCGCGGCGGCCGCCAGGTCCTCGAGCACGCTTGACATCCGCCATCGGTCCCGCAGCTCGCGGTGCGTCGCGAAGCTGTTCCGGAGCTGGAGCTCAGCCTCGGATGAGTCGCCCTGGGCCAGCGCGAGCAGGCCGAGCTGCTCCTGGCTCCAGGCGATGCCCTCGCGGAAGCCGATCGAACGCGACAGCTCCAGGCTCTCGTGCAGCGACGCCGAGCACCGGGGGAGATCGCCCTGGTGCCGGGCCACCACGCCCAGGCTGATCAGGCACCACGCGGTCCCCTCGACGTCGCCGAGGGGCCGGAACATGGCCAGTGCCGCCTTGCACTCGGCGGTGGCGGCCTCGAAGTCGCCCTGCAGCCAGGACACGAACCCCAGATAGCTGCGCGCGCTGGCCTGGCCCCACTCGTCGCCGGCGGCCTTGGCCATCTGGAGGCTCTCCGAGTGCAGCTGGACCGATCTCGCGTACCTGCCCTGCTCGCGGGCCACGCTGCCGAGCGATTGCAGGCACGCCGCGATCCCCGCGGCATCACCGAGCGACCGGTAAAGCAGCAGCGCCGCGTCCAGCCGCCGCACGGCCGCCTCGTAGTCGCATTGCAGGTGCGCGAGGCGCCCGCTGCCGAGCAGCGCCTTGGCGCACAGCCCGGGCGGCGCGTCCGGTCCGGCGGTGACCGCCAGGTCCATCCACTGCCTGATCTCGTTGTAGTGCCCGCGCAGGTAGGCGTAGCGGCCAAGCTGGCCGGCGATCCGCAAGGCGGCGACGGCGTCACCGGACTGGCGGGCATAATCGCTGGCCGCGCGGAGATTCGCCCGCTCAAGGTCGAGGCTGTCGAGCTCGGCTTCCAGGCCGGCCGGGGCGGCCCGCTCCACCCGCCGCCCGGCCTGCTCGGCGAAATCGGTGTAATAGGCCAGGTGGGTACGGCGCGCCTGGTCCAGCTCGGCAGCGGCGGCAAGCTTCTCGGCGGCGTACTCGCGGATCGTGGCCAGCAGGTGGTAACGCTCCCGGTCGACCCGCAGCAGCGACTTGTCGGCCAGCCGGGCGAGCAGGTCGAGCACCTGCCCGGCGGAGATGTCGCCGAAGGCGGTGACCCGCTCGGCCGCGGCGAGCGGGAAACCGCCGTAAAACACGGCCAGCCGCCGGAACACCGCCCGCTCGTCCGCGGCCAGCAGGTCGTGGCTCCAGTCAAGCGTGGCACGCAGCGTCTGGTGCCTGGCCGGAGCGGAGCGGGCGCCGCCGGTCAGCAGGCCGAATACGTCGTCCAGCCTGTCCGCCAGCTGCCCGACGGACAGGATGCGCATCCGCGCGGCGGCCAGCTCGATCGCCAGCGGCAGGCCGTCCAGCTTCCCGCATAGTCCGGCGACCGCGTCCCGGTTCGCGTCGGTGACTCCGAAAGACGGCGCGACCAGCCGCGCCCGGTCCTCGAAGAGCCGCACCGCGTCGGTGCCGGCCAGCGGGGGGACCGGCCAGGATCGCTCGCCCTCCACGGCGAGCGATTCCCGGCTGGTGGCGAGGACGGACAGCGCCGGGCACTCCGCGAGCAGGTATTCGGTCAGCCCGGCGACGGCGTCGGCCAGGTGCTCGCAGTTGTCCAGCACGGCGAGCACCCGCCGGCCTGCGCGGTCAGCGGCGATGTGCGCGGCGATCGCCGCGGCCGGGTCGAGGCCGGGCGTCTCCGGTACGCCCAGCCGGCCGGCCACGGTCGGCGCGACGACCTCGGGGGCATCTACCGGCGCCAGGTCGATCCAGGCGACATCGGTGTCCGCGGCCACCGCGGCCGCGACGGCGAGCGCCAGCCGTGTCTTGCCGGCGCCACCGGGGCCGGTCAGGGTCAGCAGCCGGCTCTCGGCCAGCGCGCGCGTCACCGCAGCCAGCTCGGCGTCCCGGCCCACAAGCGGGGTCAGCCTTACGGGCAGCCGCCCTGTCGTCAGCACCGCCATCTGTGAGCCCGCCCCGCTCCGCTAGTGCTTTACCGGTCTCCTGCTTTCCGCCCGCCAGGCGGAATCTTTTTCCTCCCTGAATCTAACGATTACCGGGGCCGCAGACGAGTCTCGTTATGGAGAAGGTTACGAACTTGTTTCACCCTGTCCCCCCGGTCATTCCCCCCGTGGCGGCGGTCAATTCTGAACCGGTCCCGGCGGGCGCTCCGTTCGCCGGGACGTACGGGGCAATGAAATCGCGCCGGACACCAATCGCGCCGGACCGGCGCGAACGTGCCGGATCAGGCTGGCACGGGGAGTTCACAGGAAAGGAAAGTCCAATGAGTCACGCCAACCGGAAGAAGCTGCGGGTCTCCGCGGCGGCGGCGGGGGCGCTCGCCGTGGCCGGCGGCACGCTGGCGGCCTCGTGGGCGGCGGTCGCGCAGGCCGCCCCGGCCAAGCCGGCCGCCGCGCACATGGCAGGCATGCCCGCGGCGGGCCAGGCCGCCTACCGGTTCACCACGCTGGACAACGCCAGCGATGTGACGTTCAACCAGCTGCTCGGCATCAACGGCAAGGGCCTGATCGCCGGATACTTCGGCTCGGGCGCCGCGGGTCACCCCAACAAGGGCTACCTGCTCAACCCGCCGTACGGGCAGGGCAACTACGCCAGCGAGAACTTCCCCGGCTCGGCGCAGACCCAGGTCACCGGGCTGAACGACAGGGGCGTGACGGTGGGCTTCTGGTCCGGCATGAACAACGCCACCATGGTCAATGACAACCACGGGTTCTGGGCGAGGAACGGCGTCTTCCACAACGCCGACTTCCCGGCGGGCAAGCCGGCCACCCCGCCGGCCGACCAGCTGCTCGGCGTCAACGACGGCGACGTCGCCGTCGGCTTCTACACCGACGCGCAGGGCAACGACCACGGCTACGCCTACAGCATCGAGACCGGCCGCTACAGCACGGTGACCGACCCGCACGCGCCGGCCGCCAGCCTGACCGCGGCCGCGATCAACAACCACGGCGACGTGGCCGGCTTCTACGCCAACCCGGCGACGGGGAACACCGACGGGTTCCTCAAGAGGGGCGGGCGGTTCACCGACCTGGCCTTCCCGGGCGCCTCCTCCACGATGGCGCTCGGCGTCAACGACCACGATGAGGTCGTCGGCGTCGCCACCATCGGCAGCGGCAGCAACGCGGTGATGCACGGCTTCACCTGGATGCCCGGTCACGGCTTCACCGTCGTCGACGACCCCGGCGGCGCCGGCACCACCACCATCAACGGCGTCAACAACGCCGGGGACCTGGTCGGCTTCTACGTCGACGGCCAAGGCAACACCGACGGGTTCCTCGCCACGCCGCTGCGCGAGACCACCATCCGGCTGAGCCTCTCCGCCATGCCCCAGGGCACGGTGTCGGCCGGCGACAACGCGGTGGTGGTGACCGCGTGGGGCCTGACCCCGGGTTCCGCGCACACCGTGCTGCTGCACGGCGACTCGATCGGCACGCTGGCCGCGGACGGCACCGGGCAGGCCTCGGCCACCTTCGCGGTGCGCAGCGTCCCGGGCGGCGGCCGGGTGAAGATCCTGGACGGCGGCCAGGGCACCGACGTGATCGCGCAGACCGATCCGCTCGGCCACGGCGGCCGGTACCGGCTGCACGCGCTGGAGGCGGGCTTCGGCCAGGGCTCGCTGTCCGGCCACGCGACGCTGGTCTACGACCCGGCGGCGCAGACGATCACCGTCACGCTGTCGGCCGCCGGCGTCTCCCCCGGCGCGCACGCCGCCCATATCCACGTCGGCAGCTGCCAGAGCCAGGGCGCGGTGGCGTACATGCTGCCGGACTTCACCGCTGACGGCCATGGCGTCATCAACAACGAGACCCGCACGGTCACCGGCGTGACCGCGCCGATGCTCAACGGCGGCTGGTACCTCAACCTGCACCAGGGCAACAGCAACGACATCCTGGCCAACGGCCAGCCGACCATCAACTTCCGTCCGCTGCTCTGCGCCAGCATCTGAGCGTCAGCGGCACCCGCGGCCGCCCCGGCTCCCCTGCCGGGGCGGCCTGCGCTCGTTTCCGCCCGCCCTGCTTGTCCCGGTCGCCTCCGGAGCGCCGCCAGCGCCAGCGCGCCTCTGGCACCCCACCCGCCGCGGCCATCACCGCCAGGCCGGCCCCGCCCCGGCGCGTCTCTGGCACCCCACCCGCCGCGGCCATCACCGCCAGGCCAGCCCCGCCCCGGCGCGCCTCTGGCATCGCATGGGGCGGCATGGTGGCATGATTCCGGGAGGAGGTGGCACAAATGTGGGAACGGCTGGAGCAAAGGGAAATAGCGCGTCGCGGACTGCGGGCCGGCCCCGCGGAGCGGCCGCGCCCCGACCTGGCCGCCGGCAGCGATCTCCTGCCGAAAATCAAGCACATCGTCGTGCTGATGATGGAAAACCACTCCTACGACAATTACCTCGGCATGCTCGCCGGACGGGGCGATGGCCTGCCGCTGGGCCCCGGCGGTTCCCCGGCCGCGGTCAACGTCGTCCCGGACGGCCGGCAGTTCCGCGCCCACCATTTCACCTCCACCAGGCAGATCCCCGGTAACCCCACGCAGAGCTGGCGCGCCAGCCACATCGCCTACGCCGACGGCACCTGCGGGGGGTTCTCGGCCAGCGTGCTTGAGACCGTCCCCGGCAGCGACCCCGCCGTGCCCATGGGCTACTGGACGGACGCCGATCTGCCTTTCTACTACGGGCTCGCCCGCACGTTCCCGCTGGCGGACCGCTGGTTCAGCTCCTGCATGGGCCCGACGTTCCCGAACCGGCGCTTCCTCATCGCCGGGACGGCGCACGGCCTGATGGACGACCTGCCGTGGGACCTGGTGGACTATCCCGAGGCCGGGACCATTTTCGACGCCCTCAGCAGCAACGGCATCTCCTGGGTGAACTACCACAGCGTGCAGCCGGCGCGGACGCTGCTCCGGCGTGTGATCGGCGGGGTAGGCCTGGGCGGCCTGCGGCGGCTCGCGCAGATCGGGCGGTGGCTGCCCCAGGTGGTCAAGGGCGTCCGGGGTAACAAGCAGTTCACCGCCGCCCTCTACCCGCTCGGGCTCGCCCGGTGTGTCAGGCACCTGCGTACGACGCGGCGGTTCTTCGCCGACGCCGCCGCGGGCACGCTGCCGGCGGTTTCGATCGTGGATCCCGACTTCGAGACCTATTCGGAGGAGAACCCGCAGGACATCAGCCGCGGCGAATCGTTCGCCGCGGCGGTGATCAACGCCGTCATGCGCGGCCCGGCCTGGGAATCGACGCTGCTGCTGTGGATCTACGACGAGCACGGCGGGTACTACGACCACGTCCCGCCGCCGGCGGCGATCGCCCCGGACGACGTGCCGGCGCATAACTGGCAGCTCTCGCTGCCGGCGTGGCTGCGCGCCGTGCTCCGGGTCGTGGTCCCGGGCTACCTGCCGAAGGTGGAGGACGCGGACGCGGGCCCTGACACCTACAAGCGCTACGGGTTCCGTGTCCCCGCGGTGATCGTCTCTCCCTATGCGCGGCCCGGCTTCGTCCTGAGCGAGGTGCTCGACCATACGTCGGTGCTCAAGCTGATCGAGGAGAAGTGGAACCTGCCGCCGCTGACCCGCCGGGACGCGGCGGCCGCCTCGCCGCTTGCCGCCCTCGACCTGGACGCGCCGCCGGCGTTCCTGGATCCCCCGGAGCTGCCAGAGCCCAAGGCCGGCCCGTTCCGTTTCCAGTGACGCGCGGGGACGGCGGTCAGGCGGAGAGGAGGAAGTCGGCGCAGCGCTCGCCGATCATGATCGTGGCGGCGTTGGTGTTGCCCGAGGGGACCGCCGGCATGACCGAGGCGTCGGCTACCCGCAGCCCTTCGACGCCGTGCACCCGCAGGTCCGGGGCGGTGACCGCCATCCGGTCGATGCCCATCTTGCAGGTGCCGACCTGGTGGTGGTAGCTGAGCAGGGTGCGCATCGAGTACTCGGCGAGTTCCGCGTCGGTGCGCACGTCAGGGCCGGGGGCGATCTCCCGTGCCCGCCAGTCCTTGAGCGCGTTGCCCGCCCCGATTTCCCGGGACATCCGCATGGCGGTGACCAGCGCGCGCAGGTCGGCGGGCTCCTCAAGGTAGTGCGGGTCGAGCGCCGGCGGCTCGGCCGGATCCGCGGACCGCAGCCACAGCCGTCCCCGGCTCAGCGGGCGGATCATGCCCCCGACCACCGCGTAGCCGCCGCCGTAGGCCGGAACCGGGTAGCCGGGCACCGGCATCGGGTAGTGCGACATCAGCGGCTGCAGGTCCGGGGCCGCCATCCCCGGGTCGCTCTTCGCGAAGAACTGCGCCTCCAGGTTATTGGCCTTGCCGGGGGGAACCGTCCGCGCCGACTCCCACAGCACCGTCGCCAGCGCGTGGTCGTGCAGGTTCGCACCCACGCCCGGCAGGTCGGCGGTCACGCCGATGCCCAGCGCGCGCAGGTCGTCGGCCGGCCCGATGCCGCTCAGCAGCAGCAGCTGCGGCGAGCCGATCACCCCGCCGCAGACGATCACGTCCCCGGCGCAGCGGACCTCGGCCGCCGGCCACTCGGCGAAGGCAGCGGGGGACGCTGGGGAGCCGGCGGCTTCCGTTCGGACTATGAAGGGGCGGCCGGCCCCTGACAGCCGTACGCCGGCGGCACGACCGGAACCGTCGAAAAGCAGGGCGGTGACCTGGGCGCCGGCGATGACCGTGAGCAGCGGGCTGTCGATCACCGGGAGCACGAACGAGTTCCAGGCGCTGGCGCGGCGGCCGCCCCTGAGCGTGAGGCAGGCGAGGCCCGCGCCCAGGATGCGCTCGCCGTTGCAGTCGTCGTTGAGCGGCACGCCGTAGTCCGCGCACGCTTCGAGGAAGGCGAGGCTGACCGGGTTGGGGCTGTGGTTGCGGACGACCGGCAGCGGGCCGCCGCTGCCGTGGTAGTGCGAGGCGCCGTCCTCGAAGTCCTCCGAGCGCTTGAAGAACGGGAGCACCTCGTCGAACGACCAGCCGGCGGCGCCGTTGTACGCCCAGTTGTCGAAATCCTGCCGCGCGCCGCGGACGTAGATCATGCCGTTCAGCGCGCTCGACCCGCCGAGGACCTTGCCGCGCGGCCAGAAGACGCTCGTCTTCAGGGAGTGCTCCTGGGGTTCGGTGCTGTAGGCGTAGTCTTCCCGGCTGTTCCACAGCTCCCACGCGCGGCCGGGGTCATGGATCGCCGGGTTGTCGTCGGGGCCGCCCGCCTCGATCAGCGCGACCCGGCGGCCCGCGTCGGCCAGGCGCCTGGCGATCACGCAGCCGGCCGACCCGGCACCCACCACGATGTGGTCGAATTCGGCGCTCATGGTCACATCATCGGGGTTTTCCGCCGCGCGTCATCCGTGCGGCGGCACAGATATGCGGCCATGACATGCCCGCTGCCCACAAGGCCGGTTCCGGGCGGCCGTCCCGGGTGCGACGGCCGCGGCGCGTGAGCCGGGTATAGCCGGATATGACGATCGCGGCATTTGAGCCGGATGTGACGGCCGTGGCGGTTGAGACGGCGGAACACGAAGGCAGGCGTGCCGGGGCCGGGCGCCCCGGGGGCGGGCGTGCCGGGGGACGGGGAAGCGTGGGCGCCCGGAGGGGCATGGGGGGGCCCGGGCAGTCCCCACGCGGGGGGGGGAACCGGGGGCCGCCCCGGAGGAAACGAACCGGTGGTCGCCCCCGGAGAAAACACGGCCCCGGGCCGCCGGGGGAACGCACACCCCGGGGTGGATCCGGGGGGACTGATCGCTCAGGCGTTCATGGTGAGCGCGGTGCCGTCGATCAGGCGGGCCAGCGGCGGGCGCTCTATCAGCTCGTTGAGGTGCTCGTCCAGGCGCAGGCCGTCCTCGGTGGCGACGGCGTGCAGGTAGGTCTCCGGCTGGCGGAGCTCCCACAGGCCGGGTTCGTCCCCGTCCAGCTCGCGCTGGGCCAGGCCCTCGCGCATGGCCACGGTGCGGAGCACCACCGAGCTCATCCGGGCGAGGCTGGCGAGCGCCTGGTGCCTGTTCTGCCTGGTGCCGAGGTCGACTTGCGCCATCCCCTCAAGGCCGACTTCGGCGTACACGTCGATCAGCATGCCGATCTCCACGCCGTAGCCGGTGAAGAACGGCACGGCGGTGAGCAGTTCGCGCCGCGCGGCGAACTCGCCCGCCAGCGGCTGGACGAACCCGGCGAGCTCCGGGTAGAAGAGGTTGAGCAGCGGCTTGGCCATCAGCTCCGTGACGCGCCCGCCGCCGTCGGGCACGGACTTGTTCTCTTGCGTGAACGGCCGCCGGTAGGCGGCCTTGCAGAACTGGATCGCGGGGTCGGCCAGCAGCGGGCCGAGCGTCCCGTAGACGAAGTGGTCGCGGAAGTCGGCGGTGTCCGCGTCGGCGAACATGACGATGTCCCCGCGCGCTACGGACAGGCTCCGCCACATCGCGTCGCCCTTGCCCTGGGCAGGGCCGTAGCCCGGCATGAGCTCGTTTTCCGAATAGACCTCGGCGCCGTGTGAGCGCGCGATGTCCGCTGTGCCGTCTGGCGAGTCCGCGTCGACGACGATGACCTGATCGGGCAGCCCGGTCCGGGCCCGCAGGTCGGCGACGACGGTGAGGATCGCGCCAATCGTGCCGGCCACGTTGCGGGCGGGGAAGATCAGGGTCGTGGAGGGTCGCTCCGCCGCGCCGCCCGCCAGCGCGAGACCGTGGAAGTCCCGGTGGTGAAACGAGCGCCGCTCAAACCATTCCCAGACTGTCATGTTCATATAACGAGATCCTGCTCCGATAAGTTTCAGCGATGCGGCACAGGGAAGCTGGGAACTTACCCAGACCGTGCTAATTGGGCGTAAGGTCGATATTTCTCGCGCGTTACCATTGGGTATCGATCGGCCGCAGCGCCTTGCCCGGTATGGGTTACCCCGGATGAGGCCGATTAATCCGCAGATACCGGAAACCTGTGTGCCGCCGGGCGTCCGGCACCTGCGGCCGCAGGCCGGACGGAAGCCGGACGCCGGCCAGGCGGGCCGGGACAGACCAGGCTCAACGCGGCAAACCGGGCAGAGCGCGCCCGCGGGCGCTGGCGGCGCCGGCGCCGCCGGATGCCGCAGAAGCCCGCGGCCGCGGCCGCCCGGGAATATGAAATAAATCACGCAAACGGAATCTCCGGGTAACCGCGGCGGCGCGGGCCAGCCGCGCCGATTCGATGTGCCGGTATGCCTGGAAACGCCTGGCAGAAGAGAGAGCGCGGGCCCGCCGGCCGGCATCGCCGCGTTCCTGCCGGTGCCGTGCGGTCGCGCGCCGCTTGACGCATCGTGGCAGACCTGCCACTGTCTGGGAAGAAGGAGACGGGGCTATGGCTGATGTGCTAGTCGGGGCGCCGAGCAGGCCGAAGATCCAGATCGTGCCCGTGCGAGGGCTGCCTGTCGTCGCGGTCGTGCTGGCCGGCCTGGTGGCGACGATCGCGGCCAACAAGCTGTGGGCGCTGGAGTTCTACCACGTTGCCGGCGGCGGCATGTGGACCGCGCTCGACCTGTTCCTCGGGTTTGTCATCGGGCCGATCCTGGCGAAGATGCCGGTCCAGGCGCGGGCGGAGTTCTCCGCCCGGTTCATGCCGAAGATGCTGCTCATCATGCCGACGCTGGTGACGATGACGCTGGCCTCCGGCTGGCAGCTCGCCCGGCTGGTCGGCAACCTCGAGGTCGGCTACCCGAAGCACTGGTGGCTGACCGCGTCGTTCATCGTGGTCGGCGTGATGGCCGTCATCGCCATCGGCGTGCTCGAACCCGCCAACATCGCGGTGCTTTTCGAGATGCGCAAGCCCGCGCCGAACGGCGAGGTGATCGCCCGGCTCATGCGCCGCTTCATCTACACCGCCGGCATCACCGGAGCGATGCAGATAGCGACGCTCATCATCATGACAAGGCTCGCGTCATGGTGAGGAAGCTGCCGCCGATCGCGGAGATCGCGGTCGGCGCGATGACGCTGATCATCGTCGGCGGGATCACGCTGGCCTCCCGGCTCCCGCGCCCCGCCCCGATGCCGGTGCTGATCGCGCTGCTGGCCGCCGCGGCCGTGCTCGTGCTCGTCGACGTCATGCTGCTCGCCCGGCTGCGCGACTTCGCCTGGCCGCTGTTCTTCAAGGTCGCCAAGTGGACGCTGCTCGCCTACGCGGTGATGTACGGGATGCTCGAGTTCACGTTCGTCTACGACCATGTCGGCGGTTCGACGCTGGCGGTGCTCACGCTGATGCTGGTGGTCATCGCGATCGATGTGCCGCTGCTGTTCGGGTTCTCGGTGGCCAGGTACGCCGGCGAGCGGCAGGCCGCCAGCTGACCGGAAACCCGCTCCGGGCAGGGCCGTCCCGCGGCCGGCAGGCGCCCCCGATCCGGCGGACAGCCGATCCGGCGGACAGCCGATCCGGTGAATGGTCGATCCCTGTGTAATAGCCGAGCCCGGTGGAATAGCAGGGCATCGTTCGTGTTGCTGTCCGTAGGCGGCGGTCGCCGGGCGGGGCCAGGCACCTCCGGCGCCGGCACGCGATGCCAGCCGGGGAGGTCCCGCGATCGAACCGCGCCGCCGCCGGGATCTGTCCGTTGCCGTCCGACCTTCTGCCCCGCATGCCCATGAACTCTGCCCCGCCCCGCCACATCCGCCGCGGTGAGCTGGCGACCTCGCAGCTCACCCGCTCCGCCCGCAGCCTGGCACAGCGTCAGGCACGGCAGCTCACGGTGGTCCGCAAGCGCACGCAGCCGACGGCCGTGTACGTCACGCGGCTCACCGCCACGGCGACGTTCGCCTACCTGATCGCGCTGCTGGTGCCCTTCGGGACATCCCGGCCGGTGCTCGCACCGCTTACCGCGCTGCTCGTGCTGCAGGCCAGCCTGTTCCAGACGATCCGCAGCGGCATCCGCAAGGTGGTGAGCGTGACCGCGGGCGTCCTCGTCGCGGTGGCGGTGTCGGCGGTCGTCGGCTTCAGCTGGTGGCTGCTCGGGCTGCTGATCGCGGGCGCGCTCGTCCTCGGCACCGTGCTGCGGCTCGGTGACGACCTGCTCGAAGTGCCGATCAGCGCGATGCTGATCTTCTCCTCGGCCGGCCTGCACTCGGCCGCGGCCGGCCGGATCGTGGACACGCTGGTCGGCACCGCCGCGGGGCTGGCCGGCGGCCTGGCCTTCGCGCCGCTGCGCGTGCAGCCGGCCCGTGAAGCGGTCGGCGAACTGGCCAGCCGGCTCGCCGGGCTGCTCGAAGGGATGGCCGGCGACCTCGCCGCCGCGGCCGGCACGAAGGCGCCCGATCAGGGGCGCATCGCCGAATGGCTCAACCGGGCCAGGGCCCTGCGCGGCGAAATCGAGCGGGTCGACGACGCGCTGCGGCAGGCCGAGGAAAGCGTCCGGCTCAACCCACGCACGCTGCGCGCGCCGGATGTGCTCACGGCCACCGAGGTGGCGCTGCGCGGCGGCCTGGAGACACTGGAGCACGGCGCGGTGGCGCTGCGCATCCTGGCCCGGTCGCTGCTTGACAGCTCCCGCGTCGCCAGCGACGCGAGCCCGGTGCGGGACGAGCAGACGCGTGCGCGGCTGGCGGGCGTGCTCCGCGAGCTCGCCGGGGCGATCCGCCTCTACGGCAGGCTCGTGCAGGAGTGCCCGTCCGGGAATGAGCGGCTGGAGTCCGAGCTCGCGGACCAGCTCGCCGAGGTGCACCGGCAGCAGGACCGGCTCGCCGACATGCTCGAGCCGCGCACCGCCGCCGAGGGGGTGAGCAGCGAGTGGCCGCTGCGCGGCGAGATCCTCTCCCATGTGGACCGGCTGCGCACCGGGTTGCAGGCCGAGGTGGCCGAGCTCCCGCGCCGCGCGGCCCGCAGCCCGCGCCGGGCGGCGCGGGCGCGGGCGCGCCGGGCGCGCATGGGGCGCCTCGCGAAAGCGCGCCCGCGCCGCTGAGCGGGAGCCGCGCTGAGCGGTAACCGCGCTGAGCGGGAGCCGAAGGACAGCCGCCCCCGGGACATGACGCCGACGCGCTGGGCATGCCGCACGACCGCGCCGTCATGGCTGACCAGTACCAGCGTCAGCCCGCGGTCGCGCCACAGTTTCGCCAGCAGGTCGATGATCTCGTCCCTGGTGTCCTCGTCAAGGTTGCCGGTCGGCTCGTCGGCGAGCACCACCCGGGGCTCCTTGACCAGGGCACGGGCGATCGCGACCCGCTGCTGCTGGCCGCCGGACAGTTCCGATGGCAGATGGCGCGACCGGTCGGCCAGCCCGACGCTGTCCAGCGCGGCCGCTGCCCGCCGGCGGCGCTCGGCGGACCCGATGCGCAGCGGGACCAGCGCGGCCTCCACGTTTTCCGCCGCGGACAGCGTGGGCACCAGGTTGAACGTCTGGAAGACGAACCCGATGGCGAGGGCGCGGAGCCGGGTGAGCTCGGCGTCGCCCATCCGGCCGAGGTCGCGCCCGTCCAGCCTCAGCTGCCCGGAGGTGGGACGGTCAAGGCCGCCCAGCAGGTTCAGCAGCGTCGACTTGCCGTGCCCGGTGCGCCCCCGGATGGCGACCCATTCGCCGTCGGCGACGGTCAGGCCGACATCGCAGACCGCCCGGACCGTTCGGGATCCGCTGCGGTAGACCTTCGATACCCCAGTCAGTTCATACACCGCGATCACCCCACCTTCGCCAGCGCGTCCGCCGGGCGCAGCTTTCCGATCCGCCAGCTCCCGGACAGCCCGGCCAGCAGGCCGCCGGCCACGGCGAGGACCGCGGCGGCGAGGACCGCGGCGGCGCTGACCGACGCGGACAGCGGCACCGACACGGTGTGGCTGGCGGTCGGGTTCAGCGCCCCGTCAGGCGTCATGATGCGCATGCCGGTCGCCTGGGTGAGCGTCGCCGACAGCTTCGGAGCTATCGCGTCGATGATCGCCGCCCCGGCGTATCCGAGGCCGGCGCCGGCGGCGGCGCCGAGCAGGCCGACGGCGAGCGATTCGCCCATGACCTGGGCGATGATCCTCCGGCCGCGCCAGCCCAGCGCCTTCAGCGTGCCGAACTCGCGTACCCGCCGGGAGACCGCCGCCATCGTGAGCAGCACCGCGAGCGCGAACGCGGCGATCAGCACCAGGACGGACAGCCACCTGCCCAGGTCATCGGCCAGCTTCGCGGCGGAGGTCACCGAGCCGCTGACCTCGTTCGCCAGGCTGCTCGGCGTGGTGACCGTGGCCGACGGCAGCAGCTTGGCGATCTCGCTGCTCACGGCCGGGATGTCCGCCGCGCTCGCCGCGGTCACGTAGATCGTGTTCACGTCGTCCTTCAGGCTGCCGCCCGCCGGGCCTCCCTTGGCCAGGGCCTGGGCGCGGGCCAGCGGAATGTACACGTCCGGCGGGTTGCTGCCCTCCGGCTGGGTGACGGTGCCGATGATGGAGAACCTCACGCCGGCGATCGTGATCGTGCCGCCGGCCTTGAGGCCGTTCGAGGCCGCGTAGCCCTTGTCCACGAGGGCCACGTCCTTGTCCTCGTCGGCTTGCGTGAAGGCCCGGCCCGCCGTGGTCACGGCATCGCTCAGCGGGCCGAGCTTCTGCTGGCCGATCTCCGTCCCGTCCACGGTGAACGACGTGGGGGGCGACGGGGTCTGCGAGATCGTGGTCCGGTTGTCGGTGAGGATCAGCCCGCCGGCGGCCGCGGTCACGTCGTGCAGCGCGGCGACCCGCGAGACCGAGCTCTCGCTCATGGGCGAGTAGGACGAGCTGTTCAGGTTGTCGATCGTGTACCCGTTCCTGAGCGAGTGGCACTTGTTGCCGACGCACATCTGGGCGCCGTTCGGCCCCATCATGATGCTCACTTTGCCGCCCCCGCCGGCGCCGGGCCTGTTCGCGGATGGCGCCGGCCCGGTCACCGTGACGTCGGTCCCGACGCCGTAGAGCCCCTTGAGGACTGCGGCCTGGGCGTTCCGCACGCCGGCGGACGCCGCGGTGACCGTCACGACAAGCCCGACCCCGATGGCGAGGCCGAGCGCGATGAAGACCGCCTGCCGGAGGCGGCGGCGCAGCTCCCTTGCGAGATAGGTGAAGAAAAACATGCCGCCCGTTGTACGGGCCCGCCGGTTGCACGGCGGTGACACGGTGACACGGTGGCCCGGCACGCGCGGCCGCGGGCGGCACGCGACAGCACGGGCGGCACGCGCGGCGCGTAACCACCGTGAAACCGCGCGAGCGGAAGGCTGGCAGGGGACAGCGAAGCCCGCTCACGGAGGTATCGGCGATGGATGAGGACTTCGACGAGCCCGGCGGTTTCGATGAACGTGACGAGCTTGGCGAACCCGACGACGACATCGAGCCTGGCCTGCCGTGGTCCCCGCCCGCGTACCCGCCACCGCGGAACACCGCGCACCGCCGCGGGACGCGCGCCGCGCGGATGGCGGCGACCGCGGTGCTCGCGGGGACCGCCGCGTTCGCCATCGTCACCGCCCTGCACCACGCAACGTCCAGCCCGGCGGCGAACGCGTCGCCCGGCGCCACCGCCCCAAGCGGCGGTGCCGGGAACCCGCTCCCGCCGGAAACCGGCGGCGGCGCGATCCCGCCGCCGGAACCGGGCCAGGTGCTGCAACTGGAGATCGCCGGCACGGTCACCGCGGTGAGCGCGACGTCGATCACGCTGGAGGCGCACGGGCAGTCCGTGACAGCGGCCGTCACCAAGTCGACCGTGGTCACCGGCAAGGCCCGCGGCATCGGCGGCGTCAAGGTCGGCGACCTGGTGTCCGCCCAGATCACCGGCACCGGCGGGAAGCTGACCGCGACCGCTGTTCAGGATCCCGCCAGCATCCCCTGAGCAGGCGGTCAGGGTAGAGCGGTTCGATGAGCGGAGGAACCTATGGGCGGGACAACCAGCCAGCGGGGAGGCCCACCAGCGGGAGACACCATGCGGGTACTGGTGATTGAGGATGACGCCGAGCTGGCCGGGGCGATCGCCGCCGGGCTCCGCCTGGAGGGAATGGCGGTGGACATCGCCCTGGACGGCGACGCCGGCCTGGAGCGGGCCCTCGTCAACGACTACGACGTGATCGTCCTCGACAGGGACCTGCCAGGCATCCACGGCGACGACGTCTGCGCCAAGCTCGCCGGGGCAGCACGGGCGCGGATCCTCATGCTGACGGCCGCCGGCACGATCGGGGACCTGGTAGACGGCCTTGGGCGAGGCGCCGACGACTACCTGGCCAAGCCGTTCGCCTTCGCCGAGCTGGTGGCCAGGATCCGCGCGCTGGCCCGGCGCAGCCACCCCGCGGTCCCGCCGGTCCTGACGGCGGGCGGCGTCACGCTGGACCCGGCGCGCCGCCTCGCCACCAGGTACGGGCGCGTCCTGGATCTCGGCCCGAAGGAACTGGCCGTCCTCGAACTGCTCATGGCGGCCGGCGGGCGCGTGGTATCGGCCGAGGAGCTGCTCGAGCGGGCGTGGGACGAGATGGCCGACCCGTTCAGCACGGCCGTCAAGGTTACGGTCAGCCGGCTGCGCCGCAAGCTCGGCGATCCCCCGGTGATCCAGACCGTCGCGCAGGCGGGATACCGCATATCGGGATGCGGCACATGAGGCACGGCAGCGTCCGGCTCCGCCTCACCCTGCTCTTCGGCGGCCTGTTCCTCGCCGCCGGCGCTGCCGTGCTCGGCATCACCTACGGGCTGGTCAGCCACGCCACGAACGGCATCATCGTCGCCGGGCAGGCAGGCGGCAGCGCCTTGGCGGGCCCGGTGACGCTGCCGGATCCCGGGCAGGTAAAGGCCCAGGCGGTGCAGTACACCGCCGAGGCGCGGGCCGCCGAGGACGACGCCCTGCTGCTCTACTCCGGCGTCGCGCTGGGCATCATGGCGGTGGTATCGGTGGCGCTCGGCTGGTTCGCGGCCGGGCGGGCGCTGCGTCCGCTGCGCCGGATCACCGCGGCCGCGCGGCGGATCTCGGCCACGAACCTGCACGAGCGGCTGGCCCTCGACGGCCCAGACGACGACCTGCGGGAACTGGCGGATACGATCGACGGCCTCTTCGCCCGCCTGGACGCATCCTTCGAGGCGCAGCGCCAGTTCATCGCCAACGCCTCGCACGAGCTGCGCACCCCGCTGGCCCGCTCCCGCGCGCTGCTGGAGGTGGCGCTGCGCGACCCCGGCGCGTCGGCCGAATCGCTGCGCGCCGCCTGCGAGCGGGTGATCGCCGCCGGGGCGGAGCAGGAACGCCTGATCGAGGCGCTGCTCACGCTGGCGCGCGGCCAGCGCGGTATCGGCCGCCGTGAGCCGTTCGACCTCGCCGCGCTCACCCGCGACGTGCTCGCCGCCCGCGGCACCGAGATCGCGGCGCGCGGGCTGGGCATGGAGGTCACGCTCGCGCCCGCGCTGGCAGCCGGTGATCTCGCCCTTTCCGAACGGGCGGTGGCGAATCTCATCGACAACGCCCTCCGGTACAACGTGCCGGGCGGCACGGTGTGGGTCGCCGTCGGCACGGCGGACGGCCGGGCGGTGCTCAGCGTGGCCAACACGGGGCCGGTCATCGCGCCCGGGGAGGTCGACGGCCTGCTGCTTCCCTTCCGGCGGGGCGGCGCGGCGCGGGCGGCGCGGACCCGGCACCGGCCCGGTGCCGGCGACGGCCTTGGTCTCGGCTTGCCGATCGTGCGGGCGATCGCTGTCGCGCACGGCGCCGCCTTCACCGTCGCCGCGCGTCCCGAAGGCGGCGGGCTGTCCGCGGAACTGGCTTTCCCCCCGGTGCGCAGTGCACTAGGCGTGCCCGGAGGGCGGGCGGAGCAGTCCCAGCGCCTGCCCGCGCAGGATCGCGCTAGCCCGGTCGTGGGTGCCGAACTTCCGGTAGATGCTCTCGACATGCTTGCTCACCGTGCGCGGTGAGATGCGCAGCTGCCGCGCGATCGCGCCGGTGATGAGGCCACCCGCCATCAGGTCAAGCACGGCGGCCTCCCGGGCCGTGAGGCACTCGCCCGCGCCGGCCGCGGCGGGGAGCGGTCCGTGCGCGGCGGCGGGAGCGGGCGGCCGCTGGCAGGCGCCGGCGGCGCCAAGGCGGGCGCGAAGCGCGTCGATCCCGCCGAGGATGGGCTGTAGCTGACACGCCAGCCACACGTCGTGGTCCGTGAAGTCCGCGCCGCCGCGCACGAGCACGATGGCGCGGATATGCGCAGGCGAGACGGTTAGCGGGATCGCCAGCACCCTGGCCTCTGCGATGCCCTCGACGGCCGGCCGGGCGCCGGGGGCGGCGACGTCGCTAAGCCGCAACGGGACCGCTGCCCCCGTGCGCCCGTAGACCCGGGCCAGCGGGTGACGGACGACATAGGCGTGGAACTCGCCAGGATTCACTTGGATCACACCGGGCGACTCGGCCCAGTGCCGACTGCCCCCGCCACGCAGATCCGCATCGACCGCTAATGCAAATCTGGCATCGAAATTTTCGCGGAGAAACCCGGTGACGGCCTTATCAGGAAATTCGGCTCCGACGCACCGCAGCATCTCTGTGACCAGGGACAGCACTCTACGGTATTCGCTCACAGGTTCCCCCGAACCTCGTTCTTGTAATTTCCCCGCAGGCATAACCGAGCTGAACTGTCAATAGGCAGTATTCCCCATGGGGGCCGTGCTGGCAACGCCTATAGCGTGGCACTCGCTACCGGCACGTCCTCAGGAGGCGGCAATGCCCGCAAGCTCGGTTCCCGATTTCCGGGTAGCCTCGCCAGCGCTCACGGTCTTCCAGCAGCTCGGTCCGCTAGGGGAACTCCCGGGAACCTGGAAGGGCCACGGATTCAACCTGATCGCCCGGCCGGACTTCCAGGGCGGCAACGACATCTTCCTGGAACTCAACCCCACCGACGAACAGCTTCAGTTCAGCAGTATCGGCGGCGCTATACCGAACCGCGGCTCCGTGATGGACGACATTGAGCTGTTCGGCGTCCATTACCTGCAGCAGATCAGCGACCATGACACCGGGAGCGCGATCCACCTCGAGCCCGGCGTATGGCTGAACGTGCCCGCCACCAGCGACCCGCCACTCGGGCCGACGGTCCTGCGGCTGGCGACGATCCCGCATGGCACTTCGGTGCTCGTGCAGGGGAGCAGCCTTACCGTCCCCGGCCCCCCGAAGATCGCGGCGGCGAACACGACACCGTTCCCGGTCGGCGGCCCCATCCCTCCCGCCAATAACTTCCCCGAGTACGACCTGAGCAAGCCGAACGCGTTCCGGACCACGCCGGCACCGCCCGGGCTGACGCAAGAGGCGGTGACGAACCCGAACTCGCTCCTGGAGGCCGCGATCGCCGAGCAGAAGATCACCGAGACGACGGTGCTCAGCATCTCGACGGAAGTCCGGAACCCGAACCCGCAGCTGTTCGGCGGCGGCGCGGAGGAGATGCCGTTCCTGAAGTCCAACGCGGACGTGGGCGGGGTCAGCGCGATCTTCTGGATCGAGAAGGTGCAACAGCAGACCACCTACGGGGAACGGGAGTTCTTGCAGCTTCAGTACACCCAGACCGTGCTGCTGAACTTCCTCGGGCTGAGCTGGCCGCACGTCTCCGTGGCCACGCTGCGTAAAGTCACATGAGCACCCCTCCCGCCGGCCAGCAGCCGCTGGCCGGCTTCGCCGGCCCGCAGCCGGCCGGGACCGGCCAGCCGGCTGCCGCCGACGGCCAGCCGCCGGCCGGCATCGCCCCGCCGGCCGGCATCGCCCCGCCTGAGGACGTTGCGGCTCCTCCCGCGGCCGGTCCCGTCCCGCAGGCGCCCGGCACCGGTCCGGGAGCCGCGGTGGATCCAGCCGCTTCCGGGCCGGTGACCGAGACCTCGCTCATCGGCCGGTTCGTCGCGATCTTGACGCCTGTGTTCGCGGTCGCCGCCGGATGGCTCGCCGGAGTGGTGGCCAAGGCCGTGCCCGGCGCCCACCTGGACCAGGCAGAGCTCGTGTCGTTCATGGTCGCGGCGTCGGCAAGCGCGATCGCCGCGGCCTGGAAATGGCTCCAAGGCTGGCAACAGCACGAGCAACTGGTCGCCGACGGCAAGGCGCGGCCGGTCAAGCCCGGCCGGTGACCAAGGAGCGGCCCCGGCGCCCGTGACCGCCGCCCGCCGGTGATCACCTATGATCGGCGCGTGTCACGCGAGCACCGGCTGACCGCCGTCCTGCTCCTGAACCTTGCGCTTGTCACCGCTCTGGTCGTCGTGGGGCTGACGGCGCATTCGCTCGCGGTCCTCGCGGCAGGCGCGGACAATCTCGCGGATGCCGCCGCGATCGGGGTCTCGCTGCTGGCGATCTGGCTGGCGTCCCGGCCAGAGGGCCACCCCCGCGCGACGACCATCGCCGCGCTGGTCAACGCGGGCTGGCTGCTGCTTTTGAACATCGGGATCGCCGCGGCCGCGATCCAGCACCTGGCGGCGGGCGTCCACCGGGTCGAGGGGCTGCCGGTGCTGATCGTCAGCGCCGCCGCGGCCGTGGCGATGCTGGCGGGCGCGCTCATCCTGGGCGGCGACGACAGCGGCGAGGACGGCGCGCCCGGCGAGGACGGCGACGAACTGAACGTCAAGGCGGTGTTTCTCGATACCGCCGCCGACGCCGCCGCGGCGGCGGGCGTCGCGGTCACCGGCGCGATCATCCTCGCGGTCGGCGGCGCCTACTGGCTTGACCCCGCGGTCGCCCTGGCCATCGCCCTCGTCGTCGGCTTCCACACGATGCGCCTGCTGCGCCGGATCATCGCCGCCCTCGGGATCAGCCCAGCCGGGTTACCCGCCGCGGGAGCGGATCTCGGCCCAGAGTGCCCGGTAGGCCCTGGCCGCCGCGCTGCGCGGGGCGAATACCGTGACCGGAGCACGCTCGACGGACATTTTCTCGATCGTGGACAGCGCCGGTATGGCCGTGGCAGCCACATCCTTCCGTTCGGAACAAAGACGGGCGGTAACCTCCCTGTGCAGCTTCTTGCGGGCGTCGACCATGGAAAAGAACGCCACCACGTCCGGGCGGCGGCCGTCGAAGCCCGCGATGAACTCGGTCAGCTGGTCGAGCGTGCGCACCGACAGCGTGGTCGGGATGAGCGGCACCACGATCACGTCGGCGGCGTGCAGCACGTTCTCCGAGACCAGCGAGATGCTGGGCGGGCAGTCAAGGAAGACCGCGTCGTAAGCGGCGGCGAGCGGGGCGAGCAGCTTCGATAGCGTGCGGGCGGGCTTGCCGCCGGGCGCGCCCGAGCCGGAACCGCCGCTTCCCGCGCTGTCCAGCAGCAGGTCCATGTTGCGGTAGGTGAAGTCGGCGGGTATGAGGTCGAGGTTGGCGAAGTCGGTGCCCTTGATCGCGTCGTCCAGCGGCCGCCTGCCGCGGATGAGCGCCTTCCCGCCGCCCTTGACCCGCGGCTTCACCCGGAACATGAAGCTCGCCGCTCCCTGCGGATCCAGATCCCACAGCACGGTGCGCAGTCCGGTTTCGGCGGCCGCCAGGTAGGCGAGGTTGACCGCTGCCGTGGTCTTCCCGACGCCGCCCTTGATGTTGTAGGTCGCGTATATCCTCACCCGGCACCTCCCCGCAGGAGCAGCGCCATCCGCCGCTGCCCGGCCTCGCCGGCGAACGCCGCGAACCGGCGCTCGAAGTCGGCCCGGGCCGCTTGCTGGCGGGCCGCGAGCCCGGCCGTCACCTCGCCCATCGCGAGCAGCGTCACCGCCGGCGCCTCGCCCGCCGCGAGCATGCTCGCGGCGAGCGCGCGGATCTCGCCGATCTGCACGTCGGTGTCCTGGAACTCCCCGAGGCAGTCCTGCAGCCGCCGGAGGTCCGCGATGACCTTCCCGTAGGCGGCGGGGTCGTGCAGCGGTGCGAAGAACTCCAGCACATACCGCAGTTCCTTACAGCGTTTGCGCAGATCGTGAAGGGCAGCGTGCGGCGACGCGGGGGTGATCGCCGCACCGCGCCTGGCGACCTTGGCGAACGCCCGCCGGGTCCGGTCCGCGGCAAGGACCTCCGCCGTCCCCCCTGCCCGCCGCCGCGACGATCCCGGACGGGCGGCGGCTGCCCTGGCGTCCAGGCCGGCTTCCCCCCTGCCGGCTTCCCCTACGGGGGCTTCCCCGCTGCCGGCTTCCCCTATGCTCTTGCTGTTATCAATAATCTTGGCCAGCGCCGCACGCCAGTCCCGGATGAGGGCGGCGAACCGCGGCGAGCGCAGGCCGCGGGCGAGAGCGCGGTATTCCTTCAGCCGACGTTGCGTGAGGTAGGCACGGAACGGCTCCAGGTCGTCCGGCTTCGCCGCCTTGAGCGTCCGGGCCGTCTCCTCGAAGCCGAGCAGGTGCACGTCCAGGTCCCTGGCCGGCGTGGTCAGGTCGCCGATCCACTTGAACTCGGCGGTGAACCGCGCGAGCTCGTCTTCGGTCAGGCCGTCGCTCTTGGTGTTCCGGCCGGCCGAGGGCCCGGTGAGCACGTCGCCGAACAGCTTCAGCGCCGAACGCGTCCGGCGCACAGACACCCGCAGGTCGTGCAGGAACTCGGTGTCGATGTCGCGGAGCACGCCGGGCACGTTCGCCTCGATGGTGTCCAGCAGCCGGAGCAAGATGACGGCGGCCGCCTCGGCGGCGGGCATGCCGGCCGTGATGTCCGGGCCTGCCTTGTTCGAGGAGTCGCCGGGACGGCGGCCGAGCGCGCGCAGCGCGCTGGCGAACACGGGCTCGGCGGCGGGCAGCACGCCGCCGGCGAGGCTGACCATGCGGGCAGCGCGGCGGGCCTGGCCGGAGTAGCCGCGAACCGCGGTAACCGTCAGCCGGGGCGCCAGCGGGGCCCGGCCGGCGTGGCGGGGCCGGCCGGCGTGGCGGGGCCGGCCGGCGTGGCCTGCGGCCAGGAGCGGGCGTTCGGTGAGCGGGCATTCGACGAGCGGACGTTCGACGAGCAGTCGGGCCACGGTCTTGCCGTCCTCGTTGAGCAGCCTGCTCACGGAAACGGTGCTGGACACGGTCACCACGGGGAGCAGCGCCCGCGGCGCCGCGAGGGCCGCCACGCGGGCGGCGATCGGACCCTCCGGCAGATCCTGGAGCCGGTGCGGGCGGGACGCCAGCCAGCCGGTCACCGGCTGCCGGATGTCACCGTCCGCGGCGGGCCCGGCGGCCGCGGCGGGCCCGGCGGCCGGCCTCGTGTCCCCGGTAGCCGCCCTCGTGTCCCCGGTAGCCGGTCTTATGCTGGTCAGGCGCAGTTCACCGCCGCGGTGCGCGGCGACGTACTCAAGAGCCAGGCCGGCCCGGTACAGCCGCCAGTCGAAGGTGTCGAACCAGGTGCGGCGCCGGGCACCTCCTGTCCCCGGCACGCCGGCGCGCTCGGGGAGCACGGTAAACCCCTTCCCGAGCGCCGCGAGCACCCCCAGGACGGCGGCGTCCCACATTCCCGCGTCGTCTCCGGAGGCCACGAAACCTGCCAGGCCAGGTGCCATAGTGCAACTCCTCTCCCGGCATGCCGAATCTCCGCCTATTTAACCCTAAATTTGCTTATATGCGGTAATAAAGTTCACTTTCCGTTCACCTTGCGTTAACTTATATTCCCTGCGGTCGCATTATGGCAGCTCAGCGGCTGACATCGTGACGGCGTTCAGCTCTTCGCCAATCACAGACCGCTTTCGCGTATAGCGCCGCTGTGGCCTGGGGAACGCGGCCGCTCGGACGGCGCACGGAAAGGGCCCTTTCGCCCGCGCGGGGGCTGGAGATTGTCCCGCGCGGGGGCTGGAACGCGGGGCTGGAGATTGTCAGGGGACCGGGACGGGCCACGAGTGGCCGGTGACGGCCAGGACGTCGGCTGGCCGCGGCATTCCGGCCTGCGTGCCCGGCCTGGCGGCCGCCGTGGCGGCTGCTGCCGTGGCGGCGATGACCGCGTCGACTGGCGCGACGCCGGCCGCGAGGGCGGCGGCGAGCGCGCCGGCGAACGTGTCGCCAGCGCCCACGCTGTCCACCGCGCGCACCGCGAACCCCGGCACCGTTACCGCGCCTGATACCCCGCCGTCGGCGGCGGGGTGACGCGGCTCTCCCCCGGCAACCTCGCCGCTCGCCTGCCCGGGGGCGCTTCCGCCGGTCCCTTCCCGGGTGCCGCAGTAAGCAGCCCCGGCCGGGCCGGCGGTGACCACGGCGTTGCGGGCGCCGGTCCGGGTTAGGTCTGCCGCCGCCCGCGCCGCGTCGGCCAGTCCCGCCACCTTCCTGCCGAGCACGGCGCCGGCCTCCGACTCGTTCACCACTAGCCAGTCCACGCCCGCGGCGATGAGTCCGGCCGCCTCCGGCGGCGCCGGGGCCAGGTTCAGCACCCGCAGCACGGGGCCGTTCCCCGGCGCGGGGCCGTTCCCCGGCGCGGGGCTATCCACGGCCAGCGCCGCCCTGATCGCCGCTACCGGGATCTCGGCGCTAATGACCAGGACGTCAGCCGGCGCGCCCCGCACTGCCGCGATCTCCGCCGCGCCGACCTCATGGTTCGCGCCGGGCGCGACCGTGATGACGTTCTCCCCCGCCGCGTCTACCGTGATCATCGCGAGTCCGGTTGGCGCGTCCGGCACGGTGCGCACGCCATCGTCACTGATCCCCTCCGTGCGGAGCGCGGCCCGCAGTGCCCTGCCGAAGTCGTCGTCTCCCACGCATCCCACCATCCGCACCGAAGCGCCAAGGCGTGCCGCGGCCACCGCCTGATTAGCGCCCTTCCCGCCGGGCGCGAACGTCGCCCCGCCGCCGAGCACGGTCTCGCCCGGCGCCGGGAGGCGCGGCACGGTGACGGAAATGTCCATGTTCAGGCTGCCCAACACGGTCAGCCGCGCTGTAGAGACCACACGCGAAAGGTACTCCCGTGACGGGTTACGTCCACCCGCGGCCCGAGCACGAGAGGATCCGGATAGGCCTGACGAGCGACGCCCGCAATCTCCTGGCGCCACCAGAGCCACAAAGACCACGCCTGCACCTGCCTGGACGCGGCTGACAGCCCAGGCCCATGACAGTGAATCGAAAAATCTTTCATTAAATGAGAAAAAACGGCTATAGGTCAATAAATCTTTCCGGATCATGGCTCATGGCCCCATACTGGGCACTCCGCGCCGCGGTTGAGCCAAATCTCGCTACTCTACGTATCC
The DNA here is from genome assembly GCA_035294225.1 of Trebonia sp. Classification (GTDB taxonomy): domain Bacteria; phylum Actinomycetota; class Actinomycetes; order Streptosporangiales; family Streptosporangiaceae; genus Trebonia. The sequence goes on along the minus strand of DATGLH010000017.1, from coordinate 11,492 downwards.
CAATTGGGACGTAATGTGATTTCTCGGCTACTTAACGCCGACGTGCCGAAGGAAGCGAGGAGCGGGCATGGGACGCGCGGATCGTGACGACCCGAAGGCAGACGCCGCGGGGATGCGCTGGGCTCTCCATCATGAAAGCGCGGACGGTATCCGGTACGCCGACAGCGGCGTGCTGCCGGGCGACAGCCTGCACCTGGATGGCGACAGCCTGCACCTGGATAACGCATCACGTCCGGGCAGTGGCCAAATCCTCGGCAGCGGCCATTTCCCGGAGGACGGCCGGATCTGCGGCAGCGCGCCGTTCCCGGACGGTGGCCACTCACCGTTCCCGGACAGCGGGCAGGCGCCCGGTGCCACGCCGTTCCCAGCCCCCGCGCCGTTCCCGGACAGCGGGCAGGCGCCCGGTGCCACGCCGTTCCCGGACGGCGGCTGGCTCGGCGACGATGGCCAGTCCCCCGACAGCAGGTCGCGCATGGATACGGGCACCAGCGCGTATCCGGTTATCGACCGGTACGGGGATTGCGAACGGTTCGCCGGAAACCAGGCCGCCGCAGCGCCGCAGGCAACCAGGGAAGCGCCGCAGGCGACCAGGGAAGCGCCGCAGGCGACCAGGGAAGCGCCGCAGGCGACCAGGGAACAGCCCTTCACGCGCGTGTACGCCAGGCCGGCCGATCCCTGGCAGGCTCGCCTGCCGGGCGATGGCCAAAAGCGTGCGCGCCACCGCGGTCGGCATCGCGGCCCGGCTATCGGCTACCCGGCAGAGCCCACGCGTGGCGGCTATTCCGCCGCCGGATATCCCTATGCGGTTGCGCTGAGCCGCCGGATGGCACGGCTAAGGCCGGATCGGTGGATCGTCGTCGGCGGCAGCCTCGCGGCCGCGGCGGCCGTGATCGTCGCGTTCGTGACCTCGGGCGGATCCGCGGCGACGACGCGAACTGCCACGGTGCACGTCGCCCAGTCCGCATGCGCCTCCCCCGTTCCGGGTCGCTGACGATCGTTAAGCCGAACGCACGCGGCGCTTCCCCGTGCCCGTAAGGAACGAACCAGGGAAGCGGGAACTGGAACTAATGCCTGCTTATGTCCGCCGCGGGGACTGCCGGTGGCGGGGCTAACCGCCCGCGTGCCCGTGTGAATGTCTCGCTCAGAGCGGGTAAAGAAAGATGATAGCTGGCGGACAGACGCGTTCGGCGGGCATGGCACCGGTCAGGTGCATACGGGTGGTTGCGGGATCCGCCGCGTTCCAGCCTGGTGATCGACGACGATACGCCGCTCCGCGGAGTTCCGCTCGCCACACTCGCCCTTGGACATGCCCGGCGCCGGGCTTCGCCGGCGGAATGGACGAGACGCCAAACACGATATATCTTGATGATGGGAGGTAACCATGACCGAGTTCGAGCGCCGGATCTGGCGGCAGATCCATTCGCTGATCGGCGGATTCAGCAAGTGGTGGGCCAGCCTGCGGGAGAGCGGCGCCGCCAAGCGGGCCACGACCGCCCTGCACGACATGCGGGAGAGCGAGGCCGCCAAGCGGGCCACGACCGCCCTGCACGACATGCGGGAGAGCGACGCCGGCAAGCGGGCCGCGAGCGTCCTCGCGGACCTGCGGCAGCGGGAACCGGTGCGGAAGGCGGAGGAGTCCGCGCGGCGGGCGCTGCACGACCTGCGCAGCGGCCACGGCACCGCCTGAGCCGCCCACCGCTCAGCAAGCCCGGCGGCACCGCCGACATGGCCGGGCCTTGCGCCGACGGCACCGCCGCGCAAGGCCCGCGGGCCGGCGGCCAGCAAGACCCGCGGGCCGGCGGCCAGCAAGGCCCGCGGGCCGGCGGCCAGCAAGGCCCGCGGGATATTCGGTTGCGCCCGGGCGCCCGGGATGGGACGCTACCTGCGCAGCAGGTAGGCGCCGGCCGTAAAGGCCGGCCGTGCGAGAGGAGGGGTCTGATGACTACGCCCGTCGCGGGCTTCAGCCAGCCCGTCCTGACCGCAGCCAGCCTGAGGAGCACCACCCGTGCGCGACAGCGCAGATCCGTACGACCCCGCAGATCCGTACGACCCCGCATACGGCGGGATCCGCCGCGCCAGGAATAACAGGAATAACGCCAGGAATAAGCGGCACCGAAGGCACCTCGACGACGAGGCTACCTTCGCCAAGCGCGACCGGCACCTGCCGCGGCTCACGGCCGAGGACGCCAACGACGCCACGGACGGCCTGCCGGAAGGCGACCGCTGGTCCACCTGGGACCAGTCCACGCCGACCGAACGCGGCCCGCGGCCGCACCCGACGTGGCTGGTCACCGAGCTCGCCGCGGTCGACACCGAGCTAGGCATACTGAAGACCGGCAAAGAGGCCGATGTCTTCCTGCTCAAGCGCGGCGTGCCAGGCACCGGCCGGTCTTGCCTGCTCGCCGCGAAGCGGTACCGCGACGCGGAACACCGGCTCTTCCACCGGGACGCCGGTTACCTCGAGGGCCGACGTACCCGGGACAGCCGGGTGAGCCGCGCGGCGGCAAACCGGACCGCGTTCGGCAGGCAGGCGATCGCGGGCCAGTGGGCGAACGCGGAGTTCACCGCGCTGTGCCAGCTATACGACGCGAAAGTCCCCGTGCCCTACCCGGTGCAGATCGTCGGCACGGAAGTGCTGCTCGAGTTCGTCGGGGACCCGGACGGGACCGCCGCGCCCCGGCTGGCCGAGACCCGCCCCGGCGGCGGGGAGCTCGCCGCCCTGTGGGAGCAACTCCTCGACGCCCTCGTCACCCTCGCGCGGCACGGGTTCGCGCACGGCGACCTGTCCGCCTACAACCTGCTCGTACACCGCGGGCGGCTGGTGCTGATCGACCTGCCGCAGGTGGTAGACGTCATCGCGCATCCGAACGGGCGCGGCTTCCTCGACAGGGACGCCCGCAACGTCGCGACGTGGTTCGCCGCCCGCGGGCTGCCCGGCGCGGACCCGGGAAGGCTGGCGCGCCTCCTCGCCGAGGAGGCGCGCCTGGCCTGAGGCCGGTCGCAGCCCTCGCACCCCGGCCATGCGCTCGGGGTCTGCGCCCCTCGGCCTCGCACGATGAGGCTTGCGGGCCGCAGACCTCGCCGGGAACGGGGCCGTCCGAGCGGGGAGGGAGCCCCCGGGGATCGGCCGTCCCGGGGATCGGCCGTCCCGGGGAGGAGCCCCGGGGAACGGCCGGCAGGGTCAGACGGCTTGCCTGATGGTGAGCTTGCCGTTCCTCATCGTGCCCAGGCGCTGGGCGCGGCGGGCCACGCTGCTGTCGTGCGTGACGACGACCATGGTCAGGCCGTTGTCCTGCCACAGCTTCTCGAGCAGGGCGATGATCTCGTCGCGGGTGTCCTCGTCGAGGTTGCCGGTCGGCTCGTCGGCCAGCAGCACCTTCGGCTCCTTCACCAGGGCACGGGCGATCGCCACGCGCTGCTGCTGGCCGCCGGACAGCTCCGACGGCAGGTGCCGCGCCCGGTCCCCGAGCCCGACCGACTCAAGCGCCTGCGCCGCCCGCGCCTTCCGCGAGGCGCCGCTGATCCCGAGCGGGACCAGCGCCGTCTCCACGTTCTCCTGCGCCGACAGCGTCGGAATCAGGTTGAAGGTCTGGAAGATGAAGCCGATCGAGGTGGCCCGCACCTTGGTCACCTCGGTCTCCCGCAGCGTCGCCAGGTCGCGCCCGTCGAAGTCGACGGACCCGGACGTGGGCCGGTCCAGGCCGCCGAGCAGCTGGAGCAGCGTGGACTTGCCGTGCCCGGTCGGCCCCTGGATGGCCAGCCATTCGCCGTCCGCGATCCGCAGGTCGACGCCGCGCAGCGCGTGCACGGTCTGACGGCCCCTGGGATAGTCCTTGGTGACGTTCGTGAGGTTGTACATGGTCTCAGGTCCTTCTGTATCGGCCGTCAGGCAACCTTGGACAGTGCCGCCGCCGGACGCAGCCGCGCCGCCCGCCAGCCGCCGAACGACCCGGCGATCAGTCCGCCGAGGATCGCGAGGCCCACCGCGGCGGCCACCGCGGCGATCGTGACCGGCGCGGACAGGTGCACCGCGACCGTGTCCGCGGCCCGGGCCGCGCTCTGGAAGCCGCCGCGGAACGGGCTGGCGCCGCCGAAGGCTGCGCCCCCGCCGCCGCCGCCGAAGAACCGCGAGCCGCCCGGCGTGGCCGAGCCGGTGTCCGTGCCGACGGTCGCGGTCAGCGGCGTCGTGAACTTGTCGACGAGCGCGGCGCCGAGGAAGCCGAGCCCGACGCCGACGGCCCCGCCGACGATGCCGATCGCGATCGACTCGCCCATCACCTGGCCGATGACCCGGCGGCTCCTCCAGCCGAGCGCCTTCAGCGTGCCGAACTCGCGGATCCGCCGTGACACCGCCGACATGGTGAGCAGGCTGGCCAGGCCGAACGCCGCGGCGAGCACCGCGATCGCGAGCCATCTGCCGAGGTTGTCGGCCAGGCTGGCCGCGCTCGTGATCGACCCGGTGACCTGGCTGGCAAGGGAGCTCTGGTCGGTGATGCTCGCGCCCGGGACCGCCTTGGTGATCGAGTCGGCGACGCTGGTGATCTCCTGGCCGCTGGTCGCGGCGACGTAGATCGTGTTGACGTCGTTCTTCAGGCCGGACAGCGACTGCGCCACGCCCAGCGGGATGTACACGTCCGCCGGGTTGGCGCCCGCGGGCTCGCTGACGATCCCGATGACCTTGAAGCTGGTCTTGTCGACCGTGATCGTGTCGCCGGCCTTGAGCTTCTGCGAGGTGGCGTAGTCCGAGTCGAGCACCGCCACGTGCGCGTTGGTGTCAGAACCGGTGAACGTCGCCCCGGAGACGAGCTTGCCGTTGCTCAGCGGTCCGAGCTCGCCGGACCCGATGTCCACGCCGTCGACCGTGAAGGACGTGGGCGTGAACGAGCTGCGGAAGTTCTGGAAGCCGCCCCCGCCGCCGAAGGAGCCGGGGCCGCCGCCGTTGTTGAAATTGATCGCCGGCATGGTCCCGGTGATCTTGGTGTCGAGCAGCGTGAGGCCGCCCGCCGCCGCGGCCACGTCCTTCATCGCCGCGATCATCGAGACATCCGACGAGCTGATCGTGCCAAGGCCGGTGCTGCGCAGGTTCTCAACGTCGATCTTGGTGCCGGCCGCCGGGCGCTTCGCGGTCCCGGCGCGGAACCCGAACCCGAACGACTGCGGGCCGCCCGATCCGGCGGCCGGCGCCTTGGTCACGGTGATGTCCGTGCCCACGCCGTACAGCGAGTGCAGAACGGAGGACTGGGCGTTCTTGACCCCGGCGGACGCCGCGGTCACGGTGATCACCAGGCCGATCCCCAGGGCGAGGCCCACCGCTATGAAGACGGCCTGCCGCATGCGGCGTCTCAGCTCACGCCACAGGTACGTGAAGAACATCGGACTCCCCAACGACTCAGCGACACAAGTGACCCCTGCCGGAGGGGATGAAGAGGGTCCCCTGGGGCAAAGGTGGCGGCGCGGACCAGACCCCGCCGCGTCCGGGAGAGGCACAATGCCCGGCCGCGGCGCCCGCGCCAGCCAATATGTTTCTGGCCGTACCTGAGGAGTCCCTGAGCGGGAACTGCGAACCAGCCGGGATTCCCGGCGCGCGGGGATTACCCGCTCGCAGGGACGGCCCGGCGGCCCGTCAGCTCTCCCGCAGCGCCTTGATGCCTTCCTTCAGCGAGCTCATCGTCGCGATTACGGCGGACGGCTCGTAGCCGCAGTGCGCCATGCAGTTCGCGCACCGCGGGTCCTTGCCGCGCCCGTACTTCGACCAGTCCGTCGTGTTGACGAGCTCGGAGTAGGTCTGCACGTACCCGTCGGCCATCAGGTAGCACGGCTTCTGCCAGCCGAGCAGCGAATACGACGGGATGCCCCACGGCGTGCACTCGAACTCCCGCTTCCCCTCAAGGAAGTCCAGGAACAGCGGCGAGTGCATCAGGCGCCACTTCTTCCGGCGCCCGTCCGCGAACGCCTTGCGGAACAGCTCGCGCGTCTCCTCCACCCCGAGGAAGTGCTCCTGGTCCGGCGCCTTCTCGTAGGCATAGGCCGGGGAGATCTGCATGTCGTCGACGCCCAGCTCGTCGTTGAGGAAGTCGAGCACGTCGATGACGGTCTGCGGCGTGTCGGTGTTGAAGAACGTGGTGTTCGTGTTGACCTTGAAGCCGCGCTCCTTGGCCAGCCGGATGGCCTTGACGGCCTCGTCGAACACGCCCTCCTTGGAGACCGCCTGGTCGTGCCGCTCGCGCAGCCCGTCGATGTGCACCACCCAGCGGAAGTACGGCGACGGCGTGAACTTGTCGATCTTCTTCGGCAGCAGGAGCGCGTTCGTGCACAGGAACACGAACTTCTTCCGCTTGATGAGTTCGGCCACGATCACTTCTATCTGCGGGTGCATCAGCGGCTCTCCGCCGGCGATGGACACCATCGGCGCGCCCGACTCCTCGATCGCCGCGACCGCCTGCTCCACCGGCATGCGCTGCTTCAGCACCGAAGCCGGGTGCTGGATCTTCCCGCAGCCGGCGCACTTGAGGTTGCAGGCGAACAGCGGCTCCAGCTCGACGATCAGCGGAAACCTCTTGTTTCCGCGCAGCTTCTGCTTTATCAGGTGTGCCCCGATGCGCAGGCTGACGGACATCGGCATAGACATTAACGCCGTACCTCCCTGGGCAGGCCGAATTGTACAGATTCCGTTGTGGTGACCCGCTCGGTCACCGTCACCGCGCCAAGCCCGGACAGCGCGGCGATGATCTCGCTGACCACCGCCGGCGGCGCCGACGCCCCCGCTGTGAGCCCGACGACGGACGCGCCGGACAGCCAGGACAGCTCGATATCGCTGGCGCCGTCGATGAGATACGCGGGCGTGCCCGCCCGCTGGGACCGCTCCACCAGCCGCACCGAGTTGGACGAGTTCTTCGACCCGGCGACCAGCACGAGGTCCGCCTCCGCGGCGACGGCGCGCACCGCCGCCTGCCGGTTGGTGGTGGCGTAGCAGATGTCGTCGCTGCCCGGAGCGCGCATCTGCGGGAACCGCTCGCGCAGCGCGCTGGCCACGTCGGCTGCCTCGTCGACGGCCAGCGTGGTCTGCATGAGGTAGGCGACCTTCTCCGGGTCCCGGGGCCGCAGGGCCGCGACGTCCGCGGCTGTCTGCACCAGCACCGTGGACTCGGGGGCCTCGCCGAGCGTGCCCTCCACCTCCTCGTGCCCGGCGTGCCCGATCAGCGCGACCGTGTACCCCTCGCGGGCGAACCGGCGCGCCTCGGCGTGCACCTTGGAGACCAGCGGGCAGGTCGCGTCGATCACCGACAGCCCGCGCGCCGCCGCGGCTGACCGCACCGCGGGTGACACGCCGTGCGCGGAGAACACGACGGTAGCGCCGTCCGGCACCTCGTCAAGCTCGTCCACGAACACCGCACCGCGCTGCTGGAGGTCGGCGACCACCCGGGTGTTGTGCACGATCTGCTTGCGCACGTACACGGGCGCGCCGCGCAGTTCGAGCGCGCGCTCCACGATCTCGATCGCCCGCTCCACCCCGGCGCAGAACGACCGCGGCCCGGCCAGCAGCACGGTCCGCGTCCCGCAAACGGCGGCCCACCGCTCCGCCACCGGAGCCGCCAGCCGCAGCGCCCGCAGCGCGGCGAGCCCGCCGCCGACCATGCCCGGGCCGAACCCGCTGTCGGAGATGGCCCTGATGACAGCCACCGGGCGGCCGCCCGCGGCGCCCGCGAGCGCGGCCGACTCCATGTCGGCGGCGAGGTAGCCCTGGGCGGCCAGCGCGTCCCGCTCCGCGGGCCTGACGATCTTCGGCACGGTCACGACCCTGCCCGCCCGCGCGGAGAGCCCCGCCCGGCGCATTTCCGCCGCCAGCAGGCCGGCGCCGGGGAGCTGCACGGTGGTGGTGCCGTCGGACACCTCGCTGGCCACGACCAGGTCTCCCGGCTTGAGGTCGGCGGCGATGCCCGCCGCGGTCCCCATCACGGCCATCGCGCCGAACGGGCCGGGCTGGCTCTCCCCGGCGACCCGCGCCGCCCGGGCGGCGCCCATGCCGGTGCGCTGGACGCGGCTGCCCGGCTCGCGCAGGCCGCGGCGCACCGCGTTGGCCTCCAGGCGCAGCGGCGCGAACACCAGCAGGCCGCCGCCTGCGGCGGGCTCCGTGGCCCCCGGCACCTCGGCGGCCCGGGGCTGCGGAACGGTCTCAGTCATGGCGTGAACCCCTTACGTATCTGCCGAGCGCACTAACCGGGAACGCCAGCCGGTACAGGTGGTAGTTCAGGTAGAAGTCGCGGGGAAAGCCCGTTCCGGTGAACTGCGGCTCGTCCCAGGTGCCGTCCGGCCGCTGGGTCCGGGCCAGCCAGCGGATCCCCCGCTCGACGGCCGCGCTGTCGCGCTCGCCGGCGGCCAGCAGCGCGAGCAGCGCCCACGCGGTCTGCGACGCCGTCGAGGCGCCCCGGCCGGCCCAGGCCGCGGGGTCGTCGTAGGAGCGCAGATCCTCGCCCCAGCCGCCATCGGCGTTCTGGTGCGCCCGGAGCCAGCCGACCGCGCGCCTGATGGCCGGCTTGCCCGGCTTGACCCCTGCGGCGATCAGCGCCGGCACTACGGCCCCGGTGCCGTAGATGTAGTTCGCGCCCCAGCGGCCGAACCAGGACCCGTCCGGCTCCTGGTTCTTCAGCAGCCAGATCACGCCGCGGCGGCAGGCCGTCTCGCCGGCCAGTCCCTCGGCCGCGAGCGCCTCGACGATGTGCGCGGTGACGTCGGCGCTCGGCGGATCGATCACCGCGCCGAAGTCGCAGAACGGCAGCTTGTTGACCAGTTCGCGGGTGTTGTCCGCGTCGAACGCGCCCCACCCGCCGTCCTTGCACTGCATGCCCTCCAGCCAGCGCAGGCCCCTGCTGATCGCCGCGCGGTTGTCGGACGCGGTGCGCCGCAGCGCGAGGATGACCTCGGCGGTGTCGTCGGTGTCGGCGTAGTTGTCGTTGTCGAACTCGAACGCCCAGCCGCCGGGCGGGGTATGCGGGCGGCGGACCTGCCAGTCGCCCGGCTGCCTGATCTCCTCGCCGAGCACCCACTCCGCCGCCTTCAGCAGCGCCGGGTGGTCCGGGGGCAGGCCGGCGTCGGCGAGCGCGGTCATCGCCAGCACCGTGTCCCAGACCGGGGACTGGCACGCTTCCAGGCGGCGGGTGCCGTTCTCCCTGATCGTGAACCGCTCAAGCCCGTTGATCGCCCTGGCGATGATCGGGTGGTCCAGGCCGAAGCCGAGCAGGTGCAGCCCGATGATCGAGTACACCCAGGGCGGCTGGATCCCGCCCCAGCAGCCGTCGGCTTCCTGGCGCGCGATGATCCACTCGGCGCAGCGGCGCAGCGCGGCGCGCCGGGCTCGCCGGGGGATCTTGTGCTCCGCCCTGTGCAGCGCCTTGTCCAGGGCGTTGAACGCCAGCGCCCAGGGGTCCCGCTGCCCGGCCTTCGGCGGCAGGCCCGGGACCCGGGCGTACAGCTCGTCGATCCGGAACGGCACGGGGCGCGCGGGCTTGAACGACGCGACGACGGCGAGGGCGACGATCGTCTGCCGGGCCCAGCAGCCCCAGTCGTAGATGTTCAGCGGGAACCAGGCCGGCAGGTAGATGATCTCCGGCGGGATCACCGGCAGGTCGTCCCAGGACCACAGCCCGGACAGCGCCAGCCACATGCGGGTGAACACCCGGGTCGCGGTCACGCCGCCGTTTGCTGTTATCCAGCCGGCCGCCTGCTTCATGTGCGGCGCGCCGGGCTGGTCCCCGGCCAGCCGCAGCGCCACGTAGGCCTCGACGGTGGTGGACAGGTCGCCGGGGCCGCCGTAGAAGTTCGCCCAGGTGCCGTCGTCCCGTTGCTGGCTGCGGATCCAGCCCGCCGACTCGGCCGCGAGTTCCGGCGTGAGGATGCCGAGGAAGTGGCGGAGCAGCACGTCCTCAGCGTCCATGGTGACGTTGGTCTCCAGCTCGCCGATCCAGTAGCCCCTGGGGTCCTGGAGGCTCAGCAGGTGCGCGCGCGCGCGTTCGAGGGTGGCGGCGGCGAGCGCGTCGATGGGCGCGCTGGCAGCGCTGGGGGTCCGGCCGGCCATGGGCGGCGCGGCCTCCGGCACTGCCGGCCCGCGGGCCTCCGTGCCCCGCGTCGGCGCCCGGCCGTCTAGGGGTGCCATCGGGCTACCACTGCCTCGCCGTGATGAACTCGGCGATCGCCAGGAACTCGGCCCGGACGTCGGCCGGCACGCCGATGCCGTCCAGGCTCGCGGCCGCGGCGGCGAGGCGGTTGTCCGCCTCGCGTTCAGCCCACTCCCTGCCGCCGGCGGCGACCACCAGGCCGGCCGCGCGGACGAGCTCATCCTCGGAGAGCTCGCCGTCGCTGGCCAGGATCTCCGCCAGTTCGGCGCCCGCCGGCGTGCCGCTGGACAGCGCGGCCACCACCGGCAGCGACTTCTTCCTGGCGCGCAGGTCCGCGCGGACCGGCTTGCCCGTCACCTCGGGCGCGCCCCAGATGCCGAGCAGGTCGTCGGTGAGCTGGAACGCCAGGCCCACGTGCCCGCCGAACTCGGCCAGCCCCATCGCCATCTCCGGCGGCGCGCCCACGTGCACCGCGCCGATGGTGCAGGCGCAGGCCATCAGCGCGGCCGTCTTGTCGCCGGCCATCTCCAGGCACTCGGCGAGCGTCACGTCGCCGCGCTTCTCGAACGCCAGGTCCTCCCCCTGCCCGGCGATCAGCCGCTGCACCGCGGTGGACAGGCAGCGCGCCGCCCACGGGCCGCCCGGCGCGGTGTCTTCGAGCAGCAGGTCGTTGGCGAGGGCGAGCAGCGCGTCCCCGGCCAGGATCGCCGCCCCCACGCCGAACACCGTCCACGCCGTCGGCCGGTGCCGGCGCTCGGTGTCGCCGTCCATGATGTCGTCGTGCAGCAGCGAGAAGTTGTGCACAAGCTCCACCGCGACCGCGGGGGTGACCCCGCGCTCCGGCGGCGCGCCGGCGGCGCGGGCGGACAGCAGGGCCAGCGCGGGGCGCAGCGCCTTGCCGCTCCCGACGCGCGCCGGGTTGCCGTCCGCGTCGGCGAGGCCGTAGTGGTAGGCGGCGACCCGGCGCACGACCGGGCTCAGCCGGTTGATCGCGGCTTCCGTCGCCGGGCCGACCAGGTCACGCGCCACGGCCACGCCTGCGGGCATCACGACCGTCACGAACGCACCTCTCCTTCTTGCCGGCGCAAACCAGCCGGTTTCGCGTTAGTCACCTGACTCACAGCATCCTCAACAATTCCCGGAACGTGCCCGCTTGTTCCCTGGGCGCTCGGCACGTCCAGGGCGGGGGTTGACGCGGGCTCAACGATTGCTGGAATGTGCCCCCTTGTTCCCTGGGCCCGCAGGGCGAGCACCGCGTTCAGGCCGCTGCGGACAGCGCCCTCCATCGTGTCCGGCCAGCCGGTGTCGGTCCACGAGCCCGCGAGCACGAGGCCGCCCACCCCGGTCGCGGCCTTCGGGCGCAGCCGGGCGGTCCCCGGC
>DATGLH010000016.1:0-24844 GCA_035294225.1 Trebonia sp. | reverse complement strand
TCGGGTTGATCCGCACCCCGCAGTCGTCCACCGCGATGAACCGGCGCACCGACACCTTCCCGGTGCCCGGGTCCACGTCGACCACGCAGATGTACGCGCCGTACGGGTAGGTCAGGTTCGGCGGGTTGTAGACGCAGGTGGCGTCCAGATGCCCCTCGACCCCTTCGGGCAGCTCGACGGTGGAATGCGCCGCGAGGGCGATCTCGGTGATCGTCTTGCCCTGCTCCGGGTCGCCCTTGACGTACCAGCGGCCCTTCTCCCACTCCAGGTCGTCCGGGGACACCTCGAGCATCGCGGCCGCCACGATCCGCGCCCGCTCGCGCACCTTGCGCGCCACGACCGCGGTCGCCGCGCCGCTCACCGGCGTGGACCGTGACCCGTACGTGCCCAGGCCGAACGGCGTCTGGTCGGTGTCCCCGTGCACCACCTCGACGTCGCCGGGCGGGATGCCGAGCTCCTCGGCCACGATCTGGGCGAAGGTGGTCTCGTGGCCCTGGCCCTGGGTCTGCACCGACAGCCGCAGCACGGCCTTCCCCGTCGGGTGCACGCGCAGCTCCGCGCCGTCCGCCATGCCCAGGCCCAGGATGTCCATGTGCTTGCGGGGACCCGCGCCGACGGCCTCGGTGAAGAAGGAGACGCCGATGCCCATGGCAGGCGCCCCCGTCCGTTCGGCTGACTGCCTTTGTTCCTTTTGCTCCCTGCGCAGCTCTTCGTAGCCGGCGATGTCCATCGCCAGGCGCAGCGTCTTCGCGTAATCCCCGGAGTCGTAGACCCAGCCGGTCTTGGTGGTGTACGGGAACTGGTCGGGGCGGAGCAGGTTCTTCATGCGGAGCTCGGCCGGATCGGCCTTGAGCTCGTAGGCCAGGACGTCCACCATCCGCTCGACGAGGTACACCGCCTCGGTGATCCGGAACGAGCAGGCGTACGCCACCCCGCCCGGCGCCTTGTTGGTGTACACGCCGGTGACCTTGCAGTACGCGGACTCGATGTCGTAGGAGCCGGTGAACACGCCGAAGAAGCCCGCCGGGTAGTTGGTCGGCTGCGCCGTGCCGTTGAACGCGCCGTGGTCGGCGAGCACGTTCACCCGGATCGCGAGGATCTTGCCGTCCTTCGTCGCCGCGATCTCGCCGCGCATGTGGTAGTCGCGGGCGAAGCTCGTCGACATGAGGTTCTCCGACCGGTCCTCCATCCACTTCACCGGCTTGCCGGTGACGATCGAGCCGACGATCGCGCAGACGTAGCCCGGGTAGATGCCCACCTTGTTGCCGAAGCCGCCGCCGATGTCCGGGGAGATGATCCTGATCTTGTGCTCCGGCAGCCCGGCCACCATCGCGTACAGCGTGCGGTGCGCGTGCGGCGCCTGCGTGGTCTCCCAGACGGTCAGCTTGCCGGTGATCTTGTCGTAGTCGGCCACCGCGCCGCAGGTCTCCAGCGGCGCGGGGTGGACCCGCGGGTAGAGGATGTCCTGGCTCACGGTGACCTCGGCGCTGGCGAAGATCTCGTCGGTCCTGGCCTTGTCGCCGGTCTCCCAGTCGAAGATGTGGTTGTCGGCCTTGCCCTCTTTGTCGTCCCTGATGACCGGCGCATCCGGGTCCAGGGCCTTCTTCGCGTCGATGACCGCGGGCAGTTCCTCGTAGGTCACGTCGATCAGCTCGAGCGCGTCCCGCGCGGCGTACCGGTCCTCGGCGACGACGAACGCCACTTCCTGCCCCTGGAACCGCACCTTGTCGGTGGCGAGGACAGCCTGGGTGTCGTAGGAGATCGTCGGCATCCAGGCCAGGTTGAGGCCTTTCAGCGTCTCGCCGGTGATGACCGCCTTGACCTTGGGGTGCGCCTCCGCCGCCGTCGTGTCGATGCTCACGATGCGGGCATGGGCGAACGGGCTGCGCAGCACGGCCCCGTGCAGCATGCCGGGCAGCCGCACGTCGTCGACGTACTGGCCGTGGCCGCGGATGAACCTGGCGTCTTCCTTGCGACGCATCCGGCCGAAGCCGACCGGCGCCTGCTCTTCCTCGATGGCGGTCATGATGTCACCTCTTGCGCCTGCGGGTGTTCGGCGGCCCAGCGGACGGAGCGCACGATGTTCTCGTAGCCGGTGCAGCGGCAGATCTGCCCGGAGATGGCCTCGCGGATCTGAAGTTCGGTCGGGTCCGGGTTGTGGTCGAGCAGCCAGCGGGCGGTCATCATCATCCCCGGCGTGCAGAAGCCGCACTGGAGGCCGTGGCAGTTCATGAACCCCCGCTGGACGGGATCGAGCTCGCCGTCGGCGGCCAGCCCCTCGACGGTTCGCACTTCCCGGCCGTCGGCCATGACGGCCAGCGCCGTGCAGGACTTCACCGGCGTGTTGTCCAGCCATACCACGCAGGCGCCGCAGTTGGAGGTGTCGCATCCCCAGTGGCTGCCGGTCAGCCCGAGTTCGTCGCGCAGGAAGTGGATGAGCAGCAGCCGCGGCTCCACGTCGCGGGTGTACTCAGTGCCGTTCACGGTCACGGTGACGCGCACGGTTACGCCTCCCCTCTGGCGCGCCTGGCGGCGGTGCGCAGGGCGCGGGTCGTCAGCTCGGCCACCAGGTGGCGCTTGTAGTCCTCCGGCCCGCGCTGGTCGGACACGGGGTTGCTGCTGGCGGCGGCGATCCTCGCCGCCGCCGCGAAGTTCTCCTCGGTGGCCGGCTTGCCGGCCAGGTACTCCTCGGCCTCCGGCGCCGCGAACTGCGGCGCGCCGACCGCGGTGAGGCCGATGCCCGCGGTTTCGACGGCGGTGCCGCCGGCGTTCAGCGTGAGGACCGCGCCGACCGCCACGATCGACCAGTCGCCGACCCGGCGCTCCACCTTCTCGTAGGCGCTGCCGGTCCTGGCCCTGACCGGCAGCCGCACCTCGGTCAGCAGCTCACCGGGCTCGAGCACGGTCTCGTACGGCCCGACGTGCAGCTCCCTCGCGGTGACGGTCCGCGAGCCCTGCTGGCTGCGGATGACCGCCGTCGCCCGTGCGGCGGCGAACGCCGCCGACAGGTCTTCCGACGGATCGGCCTGGCACAGCGAGCCGCCGACCGTGCCCCAGTTCCGGACGACCGGGTCGGCGATGACCCGCTCCGCGTCGCGGAAGATCGGGTAGTGCTCGTAGACCAGCGCGGATTCCAGGAGTTCGGCGTGCCGGGTGAGCGCGCCGATCGTTATCTCGTCACCGGTTTGCCGGATGTAGGACAGCTCGGTGAGGCCGTTGATGTCCACCAGGAGCTCCGGCCGGGCCAGCCGGAGCTTCATCATCGGGATGAGGCTGTGCCCGCCGGCCAGCGGCCTGGCGTCACCGCTCCCGCCCGCCAGGAGCGTGAGCGCCTCCTCCACGGTCCCGGGACGTTCGTACTCGACGTGCGATGGTACCTGCATGAGCGCATCTTTCGCCGTGCCCGCCGCCGGCCGCAAGCGGCGGATAAGCGATCGGTTAAGAGCGCGCGACGCGGCGGTGGCGTTAACGGCGGGTTAGGCCGATCATGGTCACGTGACGTTGACCCAGCTGAGCGCCTTCGTGCTCGTGGCCCGCCTCGGTTCTGTCAAGGCGGCGGCCAAGGCACTCAACGTCAGCGAGCCCGCCGTCTCCCAGGCGCTCGCCGCGCTGCGGCAGCACCTGGACGACCAGCTGGTCATCCGTGACGCCGCCGCGATGACGCTCACGCCCGGCGGCGCCCGGCTGCTGCCGATCGCCTCGCAGATGGTGGCGCTCGGCGCGGAGGCGCAGGCCGCGGTGCGCGCCGCGCAGGGGCTGCCGACGCAGCTGCGGCTCGTCACCACCAGCGTCATCGCGGAGTTCATCGCCGGCCCGCTGACCGACGCGTTCGCCAGGCGGCTGGGCCGCCCGGTGGAGGCGTCGTCGGGGGTGGCCGCCGTCACCGAGATGCCGGTACTGGTCGCCAACCGGCTCGCCGACGTGGCGCTCGGACCCGACCTCGCGGATTCAGCCAGGGAAAAGGAGCTGGTCAGCGAGCCGGTCTTCCGGTGCAAGCTGGTCGCGGTCACCTCGCCGCGCTCCGCTGCGCGCGGCCCGGCCGCGTCGTGGCCGTGGCTGGTCGACCCGTCTGGCGTCGACCCGGCCAGCGACACCTCGCGGCTGCTTCGCCGGCTGGGGGTCCCGGAGTCGCGGGTGATGGTGTTCCCCAACCAGACCGCCGCCTGGGCGGCGGCCGCCGACGGGGACGGCGTGGCGCCCGGCGTGGCGCACCTGCTCAGCCACCAGCTGCGGCGCGGCGAGCTGCGGCTGGTGGAGACCGTGGCCACGCCCATGGAGGCGACCTGGTACGCCAGCAGCCTGCCGCGCGGGCTCCGGCCCGGCGTGGTCGGCTCGCTCAGGCAGTTCCTGGCGACCCCGGAGGCGATGCACCTGATGCGGGCGCCGCATGGCGGCGTCCCGCCGTCGGCGTTCCGCCCCCCGGTCTATGTCACGATCTGGAGCTAGCCCGCCACCCCCGCCACCCCCGCCCGCCCGGCCGCCACCTCCGCCCGCCCGCCCGAGCCCGCCCGCCCGCCACAGAAACCACAAGGGCATCAAGCGTTCAACATAGCTCACTTTCCGCATGGACAATTTGGACATTTCGGGCGGCAAAGTGGTCGCAAGGTGTGCGAAGTGGAATCCAGCCACCGTAACCGGGGGGCAGTTCCCTGCCACTGGGCGCGCGTCAGTTCCCACACCACGCCCATGCCGGTGCCGCCGGGCGGCCGGTGGTCGAGCGGGCGCCGCCCGGCCACCGTGAAGCCGAGCTTGCGCGGCACGCCGCCGCTGGCCACGTTGAACTCGTCGTGGACGATCTGCACCCGCTCGATGCCGGGCAGCGCGAACGCCTGCTCCACCAGGGCCGCCGACGCCGCGGTGGCCAGGCCTCGCCGCGTGTGGGCCTGGTGTACCCAGTACCCGATCTCCAGCCCGCCCGGCCCGATCCGGGCCATCAGCCCGACAGACCCCGCGATCGCGCCATCGGCGAGCATGGCGTAGTTGAACGCCGCGCCCGATTCCCAGTCGCGCTCGCAGCCGGCGAGGAACTCGGCCTGGGAGGCGCGGCTGAAGTCCGCCGCCCACGGCATCCACGGGCGCAGGTGGTCCAGGGACGCGAGCACGGCATCGCACGAGGCCGCCAGGTCGGCGGCCCGCCAGCGGCGCAGGGTGACCGGGCCGGCGTCGATGACTTCCGGTGGCCGGGGCGGCTCGGCGCGGTATCGCATCCCCTCAGCTTGTCGCGCCGGCCGGGCGCGCACAACCGGATAACGCCCGCGGCCGCGGCACCCGCGGCGGAGGCTCCAGGGGCGGAGGTCCCAGGGGCGGAGGTCCCAGGGGCGGAGGCACCAGGGGCGGAGGCACCCGCGGCGGGGGCTCCAGCGGCCACTCGTACCGCAGCTCTTCGCCGGGGCGGAGCCGCGCCCAGCGCGCCGCCTCCACCTGCAACGCCCGCGCCGCCGCGGCGATGGCCTCCGGCGGCGGGGCGGCGCCCGGCGCCCCGGCGAGCTTGATCTTCGTGAGCCGCCGGATCTCATCCGGCGACGGGGCGTCGAGCGCGGCGACGGTCTCCACCAGGTCCGCGAGCAATCCGGCGCGCAGCAGCCGGTGCCGGCAGCTCCGCCTCAGGCTCGCCGGACGTCCCGCCGGGTACGGCGGGCGGCGCCCGCGCACGTGCCGCACGCCGGTGAACACCGTGCCCGCGGCGATGCCGCCCCAGATCCCATCCGTGACGCCCAGTTCGCGTTCGACGATCAGGTGCCTGATGTCATGCGGCAGCGCCGTTCCGGCGCGGCCGCCGTGTAGCCGGTAGACGACGCCGTCGTCCCGCTCGACCACCGCGTACGCGATCTCATGGTCGCGCGGCCGCGGAAACGTGACGCGCATGACTCCACTATGCGGACCGCGCGCGCCGCCAGCCTAACGATTTTCGGTAGGGTGAGCGTCCGTGGCCGGGCACGGCACGGCGGCGACGATCGCGCTCGAACGAGCGGAGATCCCGTTCACGCTGCACGAATACGCCCGCGGCCCGCGGCACCGCTCCTACGGCATGGAAGCCAGCCAGGCGCTCGGCGTGCCGCCGGACCGGGTGTTCAAGACGCTGGTCGCTGCGGTGGACGGCGCGCTCGCCGTGGGGGTGGTGCCGGCTGACCGCCAGCTGGACCTGAAGGCGCTTGCCGCCGCGGTCGGCGGCAAGCGAGCGGTGATGGCGGAGATCGCCGCCGCCGAGCGCGCCACCGGCTACGTGGCGGGCGGCATCTCTCCCGTCGGGCAGAAGCGGCGGCTGCCGGTCGTGATCGACTCCTCCGCCCTCGGATTCCGCACGGTGTTCTGCAGCGCCGGCCGGCGCGGGCTGGAGGTCGAGCTCGCCCCGGCCGACCTGGTCAGGGCCGCCGGGGCGACGGTAGCGCCGATAGCTGCCCCGCTCTTATTCTTCCGAACGGACGGTGGCGACTCCCTCAGCCTCCCCCTCGGCCGCACCGGGGGCGTCCCCGGCGTCCGGCTGGGCCGGGCTGTCGGCCCCGGCGGGACGCACCACCACCGGCCGGCCGGGGCGGCGCTGCACGGCGGCGAACCACGCGAGCCCGGCCAGCGTCCCGACGATCGCGATGTACATGTTGAGCCGCAGCCCCAGGAAGTACTCCGAGGAGTCGATCCGCACCGATTCCTCGAAGATGCGGAACCCCGAGTACCCCGCCACGTAGAGCGCGAACAGGCCCCACGGCTTGATCCTGGCGTGGTGGCCGAGCCAGACCAGGAACGCGGCCAGCGCCAGGTCCCAGATCAGCTCGTACAGGAACGTCGGCTGGAAGGTGGCGAAGCGCAGGTCCTGCGCGGGGATGCCGCCGCTCACCCGGTAGGGGTAGGGGATCTCCAGGCCCCACGGCAGCGTGGTCGGGCCGCCGAACAGCTCCTTGTTGAAGTAGTTGCCGATCCGCCCGATCGCCTGGGCCACCAGCAGCGCGGGCGCGATGGCGTTGGCGAACGGGCCGGCCGTGATGCCGAGCCGGTGCAGCCGCCACACCCCGACAGCGGCCGCCGCCGCCACCCCGCCCCAGATGCCCAGGCCCCCGGTCCACACGGCGAACACCCCGTACCACACGTGCGGGATGTCCATCGGGGTGGTGATGTCGAAGTAGATCCGGCCGCCGATGATGCCCGCGGGCACGACCCACAGCGCGATGTCGTTGACCACGTCCGGGTCGCCGCCCAGCGCGCGCCAGCGCCGCCGGGTGATCCAGATCGCCAGCGTGATCCCGATGATGTAGCCGAGCGCGTAGAAGTGAATATCCAGCGGGCCGATGTGGAAGCTGTTGATCGGCGGGCTGGGGATGTACTGCGGCAGGGCGCCGGTGACGTGCACCATGCAGCCGAGACTACCGCGCGGTCAAATGCTCAGGGACGTTGGTCCTTGTAAGCACGGGTATCCGGTGCCTAGCGTTGGGTACGGAGAAACTAAACCCCAGGAGACTAACGTGGGAACCCCAGCCAGCGAGAACGGCGCCAGGCAGCCAATCTCGGTGTTCCTGCTCGACGACCACGAGGTCGTCCGGCGGGGCGTCCGCGACATGCTGGAGGCCGAAGGCGACATCAAGGTCGTCGGCGAGGCGGGGACCGCGTCCTCCGCGCTCGCGAGGATTCCGGCGCTGCGACCGGACGTGGCCGTGCTGGACGTGCGGCTGCCGGACGGCGACGGCGTGACCGTCTGCCGTGAGATCCGCTCCCGGATGCCCGAGGTGGCGTGCCTGATGCTGACCTCGTTCGCCGACGACGACGCGCTGATGGACGCCGTCATGGCCGGGGCGGCGGGGTATGTGCTGAAGCAGATCCGCGGCAGCGACCTGGTGGGCGCGGTGCGCACGGTCGCGACCGGGCAGTCCATGCTCGATCCGCGGGCGGCCAGCCAGCTGATGGCGAGGCTGCGCGGTCAATCGGCGAAGCAGGATCCGCTGGCCGGGCTTACCCCGCAGGAGCGGCGCATCCTTGAGCTGATCGGCGAGGGACTCACCAACCGGCAGATCGGGGAGAAGATGTTCCTGGCCGAGAAGACGGTCAAGAACTACATCTCGGCCCTGTTCGCCAAGCTCGGCATGGAGCGCCGCACGCAGGCGGCCGCGTACGCCGCCCGTGTGTTCGGCGAACACGGCGATGGGCACGCCGCGCGCGACGACGGCTACGGCCGCTTCCGCTAGCGCGGCGCCCCCTTCGCCCGCTTTGCCGCTCTTTCGCCCGCTTTTCCGCTAGCGCAGCGGGTATTTGGCCTGGGGCGCCGGCCGGAGGCCGTCGGCGGGCGCCGCGGGCTCTGGCGGGATCGGCACCCGCCACTCCAGTTCGGTCCCGCCGCCGTCGGCAGGTGACAGCCGCAGCGTGCCGCCGAGCTTCTCGGCCCGCTCCTGCATGTTGGCCAGGCCGCTGCGCCGGCCCCCCGGCGCGATTCCCGAGCCGTTGTCCCTGACCAGGAGCGTCAGCGTGCCAGCGGAGTCGGCGTCCACCAGCACGTCCGCCCGGGTCGCGCCGGAGTGGCGCGCCACATTGGACAGCGCCTCGCGCAGCACGGCGAGAAGGTGCTCGGACAGCTCCGCGGCGGCCCGCGAGTCCAGCCCGCTGCCCAGCCGCAGCGCGGGTGCGAAGCCGAGGACCCCGGTCATCTCGTCCATCAGGGCGACGATGTCGGCCCGCAGCCGCGGTCTGCCGCCTCCGCCGCGGGCCTGCAGCGCGAAGATCGTGGCCCTGATGTCCTTGATCGTGTCGTCCATCGCGTCGACCGCGTTCCTGATGCGGTCCGCCACCTCCGGCCTGTTGGCCATCGGCATGGTCGCCTCCAGCGACATGCCGGTGGCGTACAGCCGCTGGATCACCAGGTCGTGCAGGTCCCGGGCGATCCGCTCCCGGTCCTCAAGCACCGAGAGCTGCTCGGCGTCCGCCCGGCGCGCCGCCAGCTCCAGCGCGACCCCGGCCTGCGCCGCGAAGCTGGCCACCACGCTGGTGGCGTCCGCAGACAGCGGCGGGCCGCCCTGCCTGCGCCCCACGGTCAGCGCGCCGCGCACGTTGCCCGGCGCGCCGAGCGGGAACAGCACCGCCGGCCCGATGTGCCCCATGTGGAGCCGGGCAACCTCGGCGGTCCGCTCGTCCGCGGCGAAGTCCCCGACCGTAACCGGCTCGCCGCTCTCGAGCACCTGGCCCGACAGCGACTCCCCCGCCGGCAGCACCAGGCCCCGGGCCTGCTCCGCGCCGTCGCCCTCCGCGTACTCGATCGTGAGCCGGCGGCCGTCCTCGTCCGGCAGCGCGAGCACCACCAGGTCCGCGCCGGACAGCCTGAGCACCTGCCTGGTCAGGTCGCCGAGCACCGTGGCGGGGCTGGCACCGGACAGCAGCGCGATGGTCAGGTCGCTGCTCGCCCGCAGCCAGCGCTGCTGCCGTTTGGCCTCCTCATACAGCCGCGCGTTCTCCACCGCGACGCCCGCGGCGGCGCCGAGCGCGGTCAGCACGGTCTCGTCGTCCTCGGTGAACTCGCCGCCGCCCCGCTTCTCCGTCAGGTACAGGTTGCCGAACACGCGGTCCCGGACGCGGACCGGCACGCCGAGGAACGACCGCATCGGCGGGTGTCCCTCGGGGAACCCCGAGGACTCCGGGTGGGTCGCGATGTCGGCCAGCCGCAGCGGGCGCGGCTCCTTGATCAGCAGGCCGAGCACGCCGCGTCCTTCGGGCCAGTGATGGATCCTGGCGATCTCCTCGGCGCTGATGCCGACCGGGACGAATTCGGTCAGCCGGTTGTCCTCGCCGATCACGCCGAGCGCGCCGTACCTGGCGTCGACCAGGTCCACCGCCGCTTCGACGATCCGGCGCAGCATCGCCTCGAGTTCCAGGCCGGAACCGATCGCGACAACCGCCTCGAGCAGCCCGCGCATCCGGTCCCTGGTCGCGAGCACGGCTTCGAGCCGGGACCGCAGCTCCGCGAGGAGGTCGTCCAGCCGCAGCTGGGGCAGCAGGCCGATGTCTCCGGCAGTGTCCATGACAACAGCGTAATGCGGGGGCGATTACGGCCAGAAGTCCCCGCCCCACCGGGGAATTAGGCCCTACTCTTGCTACCCGCAAAGATCGCATCGTAGCTATCGGGAGCCGGGCGCCTCGCTCCCGCCGCGGGCGGCCGATGGCTGAGGGCGAGCCGATGGCTGAGAGCGAGCCGATGGCTGAGGGTGACTGGTGATGAGACTGAGGCGAGGGGCCGGGCGGCCTGAGATGAAGCAGGGGCGGTGGTTCCGCAGGCAGATGCGCGGGCTCTGGCCCGACCGGAACCCGCTGCGCCGCACCTCAGACCGGGTGGAGACGTGTGTGCTCGCGGGGCTGTTCGCGGCGGCGGTCGCCGCCGCGCCGTTCGCCGCCCATGCGGCGAGCGGCGCGGCCTACTCCGCGGCGCTGCGCGCCCGGCAGGAGCAGCTGGCCACCAGGCACCAGGTCCGCGCCGTGCTGACGCAGCGGGCCGGCGCTTCGGTGAACCCGTACACGCTGACCAGCGAGGTGCCGGTGCGGGCCACGTGGACGTCCGTCACCGGGGCAAGGCGGGCCGGCCAGGTCATGGCCGAGCCGGGAACCCCGCGGGGCGCCTCCGTCACCATATGGACGGACGCCGCGGGCAACCTGACCAGCCCGCCGCTGCTGCCCTCCCAGGCCGCCGGGCAGGGTGACCTGGCCGCGCTCGGCGCGATCACCGGAATCGGCCTGCTCTACGCGTGCGAGGCCGCGGTCGTCCGGCACGTGCTTTACCGCCGCCGGATGGCCGCCTGGGACGCCGACTGGGCGGTCACGGCGAAGACGTGGAACCGCCAGCGCTGGTAGGGCTCTCCGAGTGGGGGGTGATCTCCATCGGCGGCGCTGACGGGGCGGCCGAGCGATCCGCGCGGCCGGCCAGCCGGTAGACCTCCGAGCCGTCCACGGTCTCGCGTTCGAGCAGCAGGTCGACCAGCGCGTCCAGTTCCGGCCGGTGGGCCTTGAGCAGCTCGACGGCGCGGTTCTCCGCCTGGCGGAGCAGTCGGGACACCTCGTCGTCGATGGCGGCCTGGGTCGCCTCGGCGTAGGGCCGGCTGGTCAGGCCGGGACCGCCGCCGCCGAGGAACACCGAACCGCCCTCCGGGTATCCAACCGGGCCGAGTGCCTCCGACATGCCGAATTCCCGGACCATCTTCCTCGCCAGGTCGGTCGCGCCGGCCAGGTCGTTGCCCGCGCCGGTGGACCCCTGGCCGAGGACGACCAGCTCGGCCGCCCGGCCGCCGAGCCGCACCGCGAGCGAGTCGAGCAGGTAGTCCTCCGTGTACATGTGCCGTTCCACCAGCGGGAGCTGTTCGGTGACCCCGAGCGACTGCCCGGCCGGCAGAATCGTCACCTTCGCCACCGGGTCGGCGTGCTCGGACAGCGCCGCCACCAGGGCGTGGCCGGACTCGTGCACGGCTACCGCGTGCTTCTCCTCCGGCAGCAGCACGTTGGTCCCTTCCCTGCGGCCGAGGATGATCCGGTCCCGGGCGGCGTCGAAGTCGGCGGCCGTGATCACCTCCCGGTTGTCGCGCACCGCGAAGATGGCCGCCTCGTTCGTCAGGTTGGCCAGGTCCGCGCCGGAGAAGCCGGGTGTCCCGCGCGCCACCGCGCCGAGGTCGACATCCGCCGCCAGCTTCTTGCCGCGGGTGTGCACGGCGAGGATCGCGGCCCGCTCGTTGACGTTGGGCAGCGGGATCGTCACCTGCCGGTCGAACCGGCCGGGCCGCAGCAGGGCCGGGTCGAGCACCTCGGGCCGGTTCGTCGCGGCCAGCACGACGATGCCCATCGCCGGGTCGAAGCCGTCCATCTCGGCGAGCAGCTGGTTGAGCGTCTGCTCGCGCTCGTCGTTGGAGACGACCGCGCCCTGGCCCCCTCGCCGCTGCCCGATCGCGTCCACCTCGTCGATGAAGATGATCGCGGGCGCGCGCTTGCGCGCCTCGCTGAACAGGTCGCGGACCCGGGCCGCCCCCACGCCGACGAACATCTCCACGAAGCTCGATCCGGTCACCGAGAAGAACGGCACCCGCGCCTCGCCCGCGACGGCCCGGGCGAGCAGCGTCTTGCCGGTGCCCGGAGGGCCGACCATGAGCACGCCGCGGGGCACGACCGCCCCGGCCCGCGTGTACCGCTCCGGCGTGCGCAGGAAGTCGACCACCTCGCTGACCTCGGACTTCACGCCCTCGTAGCCGGCCACGTCGGCGAACGTGGTGGAGGGACGCTCCTCGTCGAAGACCTTGGCCCGGGACCGGCCCGCGCCCAGCACGCCCTGCAGCTGCCCGGCCGCGCCGCGGGACAGCCGCAGCCACAGCCAGCCGAAGATCAGGAACGGCGCCAGGATCAGGATCCAGGAGAGCACTTCGGAGCCGAAGCCGGGCGACGACGTGGCGGCGGTGATCTGCACTCCGTGCGACTGAAGGTCGTTCAGTAGCGTCTGGCCCGCCTGCGGCGGGATGACGACGGTGTAGTCCGTCCCGTTGGTCAGCGTCCCGCTGCTCGTGCCGCCGCTCTGCGCGATCGTCACCGTCTTGACCATGTCCTTGGACACGTCGGACAGGAACTGGGAGTAGCTCAGGGTGGTCGGTCCCCCCTGATGGATGGTCGGCAGGTAGGACCAGAGGAAGATCGCGACGATGATGCCGATAGGCAGCAGCCAGTGCCGCCAGCGCGGTGGCGGCGGCGGCGGGTTGCCGGGCGCTGGCTTGTCACCGGGCGGCGGCGGCGAGGCTTGCTTACTCATCGGGCGTACCCTTTCCGCCAGGGCGAGCGCCGGTCTCCGGCGCGGTGTCCTGAGCTGTTATCCACTATGCCCGCTCGCGGGAGCTCGCAGGCACACGCTTAGATCAACGCGCCCGGATGAGCCCGGTCATCCGGGTTTGGCCGTTGTTCAGCAAACTCTAAGCTCGCTTCCCCCGACGGGGCCGCCCGGGCAGCACGACCAGCGCGATCAGGCAGCCGCCGAGCGCGACCGCCGCGCCGGTGACCAGCCCGAGGTGCATGCCGCTGGCGAACGCCCCGCGGGCCGCGCGCTCCAGTTCCGCGCCGAGGACACCGCCGGCGCGGGCGGCCACCTGGAGCGCCCCGCCGATGGAGCCGAGGATCGTCTGCATGGCCTGGTGCGGCACATGGTACGGGGCCAGCGTCGCGGTCATGTCGCCGGTGTACCTGGTGTTCAGCAGGCTGCCGATGACCGCGACCCCGAGGGCGCCGCCGGTCTGCAGGAACGAGCCGTTCGCCGCGGATCCGACGCCGGTGTCGCCGCTGGGCAAAGACCCCATCACCGACTCGGTGGCGGCCGGTATGGCCAGGCCAGCGCCGATGCCGAGCAGGATCACGCCGGGCAGGATGCCGGTGTACGTGGTGGTCGCGGTCGCGCCGGAGATCTGCCACAAGCCCGTGGCGATCACCAGCAGGCCGACCGCGACCGTGTACCTGATCCCGGTGACCCGCAGCGCCAGCGTGGACGCCGGCGCGACGAGCGCGATCGCGCCGGCCGCGGGCAGTACCCGCACCCCGGCTTGCAGCGCCGAGTAGCCGATGCTGAACTGCAGGAACTGGGTGAGCAGGAACAGGGCGCCGAACAGGCCGAACGTCACGAGCCCGACCGAGCTGACCGCCGCGGAGAAGTTCCTGTTCCGGAAGAACCGCAGGTTCAGCATGGGATGATCGGACCGGTGCTCCCAGAAGGTGAACACGGCCAGCACGGCGAGGCCGCCCGCGCCGGCCGCGAGCACCCGGACCGAGGTCCAGCCGCGCACCGGCGCCTCGATCAGCGACCACAGCACCAGCCCGAGGCCGGCGATGGAAAGCAGCACTCCGGCAAGGTCGGGACGGAGCGCATGCGGGTTCCGCGACTCGGGGATGACCGGCACGGCGAACGCCAGGCCGAGCACGGCGATCGGCACGTTGATCAGGAAGACCGAGCCCCACCAGAAGCGCGCGAGCAGCAGACCGCCGACGATCGGGCCGAGCGCGATGCCCACGCCGGTCGTCCCCGCCCACATCCCGATGGCGCGCTGCCGCTCGGCCTCGTCGCGGAAAATGCTGGTGATGAGCGCCAGCGTGGAGGGCATCATGAGCGCCCCGCCGATCCCCATGCTCGCCCGCGCCGCGATCAGCATCCCCACCGATCCGGAAAACGCCGCCCAGGTGGATCCGGCGGCGAACGCGGCCAGCCCGGTCAGGAACACCTTCTTGCGGCCGACCCGGTCGGCGAGGCTGCCCGCGGTGAGCAGCAGCCCGGCGAAGACCAGGACGTACGCGTCGACGATCCACTGCAACTGGGTAGTGGTCGCGTTCAGGTCGCGCACCAGGGTAGGCAGCGCGACGTTGAGCACCGTGTTATCCAGGTTCACCATGAGCAGGGAGAGGCACAATACAGCCAGTGCGAGCCACCGTGCGGGCGGGACGCCCGGCTCCCCCGTGCGCGCCGCCGGTCCCTCATGAGTACGTATCGCCATGTTCCCATGCCATGCCGGGCGGTCCGCGGGCGCAAGGGCCGGAGGACCTTCCCTGCCGGGGGGAGGCCTTCCACCGTCCCCGGCGAGGCCTTCCACCGTCCCCCGGCACGGGGCCTAGGCGCCCCCCATACCCCCGCGGCCGTCCATCTCGAGCATGGCCGCCGCGCCGCGGATCACGCAGCGCAGCGGGTCCTCGGCCACGACCGCGCCGATTTCCGCGATCGCCTCGATCCGGCTCGCCAGCCCGGGCAGCAGCGCGCCGCCCCCGGCCAGCCGGACCTTGCCGCGCACCACGTCCTCGGCGAGCCCGGACGGGATGTCCGAGAGCACCTCCTGCACCGCCCTGGCGATCGCGGCAATGACCGGCTCGAGCGCGGTCGCCACGAGCTCTCCGCTCACCCGCTCAACGCGCGGCGTGCGTCGCGCGGCGTCGATCCCCACCGTCTCCGCCCAGCCGTCCGGACCGCCGGTCAGCCCGAGCGTCATCTTCAGCTGGCGGGCTGCCCGCTGGCTGAGGATCAGGCCGAGGCTGCTCCGCGCGGCGTTCACGATCGCCTCGTCCATGGCGTTGCCGGCCATCCGCAGGCTCTGCGCGCGGACGACGCGCCAGCCGGCGACGGCCGCGACCTCGGTAGTTCCGCCGCCCACGTCCACGACGAAGCCGCCGGACCCGCCGTCGAGGTCGAAGCCCGCGCCGGCGGCCGCCGCGACCGGCTCGTCGATCAGCTGGACGGCGTACCGGGGACGGCGCGCCGCGAGCGCGGCGGCGACCGACCGGCGTTCCACCCAGGTGGCACCGCTCGGCACGCAAACCAGCGCGTGCGGGCGCAGCGGCCAGCCGCGCGCTCCGGCCCTGCGCAAGAAGCCGTAAAGCATCGCCGCCGTCGCGTCCAGGTCGGCGATCACGCCGTCGCGCAGCGGGTAGACGACCTTGATGTCCCGCGGCTCCTTGTCCGCCAGCGCGTCGGCCGCGGTGCCGGTTGCCGCGATCGCCCCCGTCGCAGAGTCAATCGCGATCGCCGACGGCTCTTCGAGCACCAGCCCGCGTCCCGCGACCCAGACAAGCGTGTTGACCGTGCCCAGGTCAATCGCCACGCGCCTGCGGATGCGCATCGTCGCTCACCCCTGTCCCGTCCCACCGCCCTGGCTATAGCGCCGGGTACAACACTATGGCTAAGGGGCGGGCGGTCAGCGGCGCCTCTGCCTACGTCTTCCCGTGTCTGCGCCTCCTCGCCGCCTGCGCCGCCCAAGGGCGGTCAGCCGCGGCGGATGCGCCGGCCGCTGATCGTCGTGGGCTTGATCCGGACATATACGTTCCGCTCACCGCCGACCCAGGGCTCGATGCCCGCCCTCACCGCCGTGGCCCGTTCCTCCTGGTCCTCCACGTAGTGCGCGGCCCCCTGGATCAGGACGGACCAGCCGGTGCGGTCGGCCGGGTCCATCTGGTCGATCTCGAACGCGACCTTGTATTCCGCCTCGGCGATCCCGGTGCGGAGATCCTCGTCGATCGAATTGCCTTCCTCGGTGCGGAAGATGACCGACCCGTCGAGCACCTTGAAGTTCACCGGCACGATCACCGGGCCGTACCTGCCGGTGAACCCGATCCGTCCGATCTCCGCCTGCGTGATGAGCCGCAGCGACTCGGCTTCCGACAGCTCTTCTACGATCGGCTCCATACCACCCGTTGTATCACGCGCCCCCGGTGCCACCGCGCGCTGGACGGGCGCCGCGCCCGCCGCCCGGGCCTGCCGTGCCTCGAGCGCGAGCAGTCGCGCGGCGAGGGCGTTCAGCCGTGCCTCGAGCAGCAATACCCGGGGATCCGCTATCCCGTATCCCGGTCCGATCTGCCGCGCCATATCGCTCACCACCTGTCCGCTGTCCAGCCAAGCATCGCCTGTGAACGGCGCGGACGGCCCGGACGTCCCGGGCTGGACGGGCGCAAGTCCCCGGCGGCGGCGCGGATGAGGGACGTAGGTCCCCCGCACCTGGTGACCGTGATCCCTGCCAGGCCCTTCCCGGCGGGCGGCAGGGTAGCGGTCGATGTTCTGCTCACGGCACCCGGAGACGGGAAAACCAGGAGACCAACGATGGACTCATCCATAATGCCGGGCCGCGGCCCCCTGGCTATTGACCTCAACTCGCCAGGCAGCTACGTACACTGGTCGATCTTCACCATATCCGTAGCCAACCTGGTGCTGATCGCCGTCATGGTGGCCATCTTCGGCGCGGCCCTGCTGCTCCCGTTCCCCGGCCGCCGCCACGGCGTCGCGCCGGCCGCGCCCGGCACGGACGCGGCCGATCCGGGTACCGCCAATCCAGGCGCGGCCACGGCCACCGCCACGGGCCAGGCGGGCACGGCCGGCGTGGAGACCGGCGTCCCTGGCGCGGATGCCGGCGACGCGGACAGGCGGATGTGGACGAACCGGGTCCGCCGCCGCGCGCTGGCGCTGCTGCCGCCGCAGAAGCTGCTCCCCGACCGGCAGCCCGCCTATGTCGCCTCCTGGGTCTACGTGTTCGGCGTGGCGTCCCTGGCCGCGCTCTTCATGGCGATCGTGAGCGGCTTCGCCATCGCGCTCGGCGGCACGGACTGGTGGCACACGAACCCGGTCGGCCACTTCTTCAACAGCGTGCACCTGTGGAGCGTCGAGCTCTTCATGGCCTTCATGGTCATCCACTTGTGGGGCAAGTTCTGGATGGCCGCGTGGCGCGGGCGCCGGGCGATGACCTGGATCACCGGCGTGGTCGCGTTCCTCGCCTCCATCGTGGAGTGCTTCACCGGTTACCTGTCGCAGCAGAACTTCGACTCGCAGTGGATCGCCACCAACGGCAAGGACGCGTTCAACGCGGCGGGCGTCGGCGCCTTCTTCAACCTGATGAACTTCGGCCAGATGCTGCTGTGGCACGTCGTGCTGATCCCGATCGTCCTCATCGCGCTGGTGGGCGCGCACATACTGCTGGTGCGGGTGCGCGGGGTGAGCCACCCGCTCCCCGCGGGCCGGCCACGGTGGCGGCTGCCCCGCGCCGAGCGCCGCGCGCTGCGTGCCGCCGACGCGGCACCGTGGCGGGGGCCCACCCGGCGGTACGACATCCTGAAGGAAGGCGCCATCGCCTCACTGGTGGCCCTGGTGCTCACGGCCGGGCTCGCCAGCGTGCTGTCCTCGCCGGACGTCCCGCCGGTTACGGTGCGGACCTGGGCGCAGGTCGCGCCGGCCGACTTCCTCGGGACGGCGGCGACGGAACTGAACGGGACCAGCCTTACCGCCACCTACGGGCCGCCCTACAACAGCAACGGCACGCCGCAGACCCTGCTGTTCGCCCCGGCGAACTGGGCCGGGGTGCGGCAGCCGATCGACCCGGCGCAAACGTTCGTGCTCTCGCCGCTCGCCGCCGCGGCGCCCACCGACCGCACACTGGCCGCCGCGCTGGCCGCCTACAACGCGGCCCCGGCGGCCCTGCGAGACAAGTGGGCGACCAACTACGCCAGCGCGGTCACCAAGGTGAGGTTCGTGGGCGGCGCCCCCGTGGTCCCGCCGGCCAACGACGGGCCGGTCCCGGTCATGCTGGCCACCGAGCTCACCCTGGCGCGCAGCGGCGCGATCGACACCGACCTGCTCGCCCAGCGGCCGTTCTACGGCACCGACTTCACCAAGCCGCTGCTCTTCATGGAGGACGGCCAGTACTACGGCAACCTGGCCGCGTCCATGAACCTGACCGGCGACCAGTGGGGCGTGATGAACGAGACCGGCAGCTACCCCGGCCAGCCGTGGCTATGGCTCTACCAGCTCTGGTACCACATGCCGGGCTGGCGCAACTCCGCCAACGTCGACCTGATCGCGATCTACATGACGGGCCTGGCGACGCTGCTGCTGCTGCTCGTCCCGTTCATCCCCGGCCTGCGCGACATCCCGCGGTGGATCCCGGTGCACCGGCTGATCTGGCGGTCCTGGGGCGGCCAGGCGCGGGGACCAGGCGCCCCGGCTCCGCGAGAGCACCCCGCGGAGCCCAGCGTCACCGGCTGACCCGCGGAGCCCAGCGTCACCGGCTGAGGAGCCCGATCGGCGGCTAACCGGACGCGTCCAGGGCTTCACTAGCCGAAATCCGGCGCGAAGTTGAGAACTATCCGGCCGCTTCAGACGTTTTATTCAGTGACAGCCCCGAAGAGGCATAAGCTTCGGGGCCTTCACTGGGTTGCGTACGGCCCACCGCGCGGCGAGGCGACAGGAAATGAGTCGAGGTTGGTGCCGGGGGGCGCTAGCGTTAACTACGATGCAGGAGGGGAAGTTTTCATGATTCGCGCAAGCCGCGTCAGAGGAGACCGGGCTGCGCCTGACGGGGGGAGTCATGCGGCTATGGAGGCGACACTCGACCTCGCGCAAGCTGCGCAACTGGAGCTCGCGTGCCAGGTGACCGCCGACGGCAAGGCGACGGTGGAGGTCCGGGGCGAACTGGACATCGCCACGGCGGACCAGGCGTACGCCTACCTGCGCGACGTCGTGGACAGCCAGGACGGGCCGGTCACGATGAACCTCGCCGGACTGACCTTCTGCGACGCCGCGGGCCTCGGGGTGCTCGCCCGGGCCGCCGGATACGCGCGGCGCTCCGGCCGCTGCCTCAGGCTGGCCGCGGCGCGCCCCTCGCTGCTGCGGATCATGCACATCACCGGGATGGACGAAGCCTTCCCCGAGATCCGGAACCCGGCGCTGGCGATGATCGCCTGGCCGCGGCAGGCCGTCCTCACCCCAGGGTGAGGGCCGCGGGCCGCGGGTCCCGGCCGCGGCCGTGAAGCCCCGGCCTCAGGCCGGCCCGCCGGCCAGGCACGATGGCGGGCTCCGCGCCCGTGAGCGGGGCCAGGCGCGACGGCGGGCTCCGCGCACATGACTGAGCGCCGCGTGCCGGGCGGGGCTGCCGGCCCGCCCGCGGGGGCGCTCCGGAACCGTCCACGGCCGCCACGGCCGGCCCGCGCACCTGGCTCACTTCTCACCGCATGCGCCGTCTCCGCCATCCCTCAGCCGCCCGGCCCGGCGGCAGAGCCGCCGCGCGGCCCGGAGCCATCCCTCAGCCGCCCGGCCCGGCGGCAGAGGCGGCCTCCGCGCGGCCCGGAGCCTAAGTCCCGCGCCGGCCCCATGGTGGCGGGCGGGCGGGCGCGTTAGATTTGGAGTGCGCCCAGCATTAACAAGTGGCAACGCCGCCAGGCGAAGGGATGCGGAGGACAGACATATGGCTGATGACGTCCAAGACGTGAACGATGAGACGACCGAATCCTCCGAAGCGCTCATCGCGGTGCACTGGCGCGAAGAGGACTATTACCAGCCTGCGCCCGCGTTCGTCGAGCAGGCCAACGCGTCGGACCCAGCCATCTTCGAGCAGTTCAGCGAGGACAAGTTCCCCGAATGCTTCCGGGCCTACGCCGACCTGCTGACCTGGTACAAGCCTTGGCACACCACGCTGGACACATCCAACGCGCCATTCTGGAAGTGGTTCGTCGGCGGCGAGCTGAACGCTTGCTACAACTGCGTGGACCGGCACCTCGAAACCCATCCGAACAAGGCCGCCTTGATCTGGGTGCCCGAACCGGAGAACGAGGCGCACGCCGCCATTACCTACCGGGAGCTGTACGTACGGGTCAACGAATTCGCGGCACTGCTGCGCGATTTCGCGGGGCTCAAGGCAGGCGACCGGGTGACGCTGCACATGCCGATGGTCCCCGAACTGCCGGTCGTGATGCTGGCCTGCGCCCGCATCGGCGTCATCCATTCCCAGGTGTTCGCCGGCTTCTCCGGCACCGCCTGCGGGCACCGGATCGCCGACTCCGGCAGCAACGTGCTCATCACGATGGACGGCTATTACCGCAGCGGCGACCTGCTCGACCACAAGGTCAAGGCCGACGAGGCGGTCGAGGCCGCAGCCAAGGAGGGCCAGCAGGTCGACAAGGTGCTCGTCTGGCGCCGGTACCCGGGCCAGTACTCGGCCAAGACCCCGATGGTCGAAGGACGCGACTTCTTCGTCGACGAGCTTCTCGCGGACTACCGGGGCAAGACCGTGGAGCCCGTGTCCATGCCGGCCGAGGCACCGCTGTTCCTGATGTACACGAGCGGCACCACCGGACGCCCGAAGGGCTGCCAGCACTCCACCGGCGGCTACCTGTCCTACGTCGCCGGGACGTCCAAGTACTACCAGGACATCCACCCGGACGACACGTACTGGTGCATGGCGGACATCGGCTGGATCACCGGGCACTCCTACATCGTCTACGGCCCGCTCGCGCTCGGCACGACGAGCGTGCTCTACGAGGGCACCCCGAACTACCCCGACGCCGGCCGCCCGTGGCGGATCGCGGAGCGGCTCGGGGTGAACATCTTCCACACCTCGCCTACGGCGATCCGGATGCTCCGCAAGGTCGGCCCGGACGAGCCCGCCAAGTACAACTACCGTTTCAAGCACATGACCACGGTCGGCGAGCCGATCGAGCCCGAGGTCTGGCGGTGGTACTACGAAACCGTGGGCAAGGGCGAGGCGGTCATCGTGGACACGTGGTGGCAGACCGAGACCGGCGGCTTCCTCGGCTCCACGCTGCCCGGCGTGCACCCGATGAAGCCGGGTAGCTGCGGCCCCGCGGCGCTCGGCATCTACCCCGTCATCCTCGACGAGGAAGGCAACGAGGTGCCGAAGGGCAGCGGCAAGGCCGGCAACATCTGCATCCGCAACCCGTGGCCGGGTGTCTTCCAGACGATCTGGGGCCAGCCCGAGCGGTTCGTCCAGACGTACTACGCCAAGTACAACAAGGATCCGGACAGCAAGGACTGGCACGACTGGCCGTACTTCGCCGGCGACGGCGCGGTCCAGGCGGCCGACGGCTACTTCCGGATCCTCGGCCGGGTCGACGACGTGATCAACGTGGCCGGCCACCGGCTCGGCACCAAGGAGCTGGAGTCGGCCGCGCTGACCGTGGACGAGGTCGCGGAGGCGGCCGCGGTCCCGGTCATCGACGACATCCGCGGCCGCGTGGTGGAGATGTACGTCTCGCTCAAGCCCGGCATCCAGGCCTCGCCGGAGATCGAGGAGAAGGTGCGGACCGCGATCGAGACCGACATCGGCAAGATCGCCCGGCCCAAGAACATCTGGATCGTGCCCGACATGCCGAAGACCCGGTCGGGCAAGATCATGCGCCGTGTCATCGCGGCGACCTCCAACTTCACCGACACCGGCGACATCACCACGCTCGCCAACCCCGAGGTCGTGGAGGCGATCCGTCGCCAGGTGCAGAGCGCCAAGGTCGCCAAGGGAGAGGTCCCGCGTCAGCTGAGCGAGTCCGAGCTCGCCGAGATCAAGTCCTTCGGCTCCGAGTAGGCAGCTGACTGAGGGCAGTCAGTGGCGGGCCGCCGCGCGAGGGCGGCCCGCCGCTTGCGCCTCCCTTCCCGATTGTCCCGAACGGGCCCGGGATCTCCGGCCAGATCTTCGCCCGGCCCGGCTCCTTCGCGGCACGCCCGAGTCGAGAGCCGGCCAGGCCGCGCCGGGACGGCGCGTTCCCGGCCTCGTTCGAAGGGCTGGCGGCCCCGGTGCCGCAGCTCTGCTTCCGGTATCGGCAGCGCTCCCGGGCTTACCTTGCCGCCCAGGTCAGGTAATGCCGGGCCTCTGGGCTGGTCCCTGGCTATCCGCCGCCAGCGCCTGCGGCCGGCCCGGCTCATCAGCAGGCCGGTCACCGGATCCCCGGCGCGGCATGCCCGGACGGCAGGCCCGGACGGCAGGCGATGCCGCGGCAGGCCCTCCAGGACCGGCGGGACCCGCGCACGGCAGCGGCCGGTCCGGGTCCGCCGGGGCGCGGCGCCAGCCCGAAAGCGCGCTCGGCCAGCGCCAGCACGGCCTCCAGTCCGGTCAGCCCATCCGGTGGTTCCGCGGCGCCGGCCAGGCCGGGTTCCCGTGCCAGTGGCCCGAACCGGCCCGGGTCGCTGCCCGGCCAGTACGGCGGCACGGACGCGGCGGCGCGGCTGTCACCTCTCCGCCCGCCGCGTAGCCACGGGGAGTTGAGCTTGCCGATGTCCGCATGCAGCGCCACCGCCTCGCCTCCGGACGAAGACCCGGCGCAGCACTTCCGCCCGGACGCGCTGAGCATGCAGGGCGGGTTTCCCGGGCACCACTTCCGGTTGGACGGGCGTCCCTGCCGCCGCAGCATGCTGCACGGTGCCGGATGGAACGGATCTCGACGGAACCTTCCGGTTGGACGGGCGTCCCTGCCGCCGCGGCATGGGGCGCAGGCGGCCTGCTGGCCGCCATCAGGTTCTTCGGCCGGGAACCCCGCCAGGGATGAGGTGACACGGTGGATGGACAGGTTTCTTTCGAAGTGGTCGCCGTCGAGAAGCCGGACGACGCGAACGTCATCGTCGGCCAGGCGCATTTCATCAAGACCGTCGAGGACCTGCACGAGGCGCTCGCCGGGGTGAGCCCGCACCTGCGGTTCGGGCTCGCCTTCTGCGAGGCCTCGGCCGCCCGCCTGGTGCGCCGGTCGGGCAACGACGCCGAACTGACCAGGCTGGCCGCCGGGAACGCGCTCGCGATCGGCGCCGGCCACTCGTTCGTGGTGCTGCTGCGCGAGGGTTTCCCCGTGAACGTGCTGAACCCGCTCAAGGCCGTGCCCGAGGTGTGCACGGTCTTCTGCGCGACGGCGAACCCGGTGCAGATCCTGGTCGCCGTGACGGGGCACGGCCGGGGGATCGCGGGGGTCGTCGACGGCTCGCCGCCCCTGGGGATCGAGCAGGACAGTGACGTCGCCGACCGCCGGGCGCTGCTGCGCGCCATAGGCTACAAGCTCTGACCGGCCGCCCTGATGGCGACGGGCGAGATCGGGACCTTCGGCCCATTGCGGCGGAACCGCGGGGGCAGTTGTCTAGGCAGTGACGGGAGGGATCCGTTAAGACGCGGAGCAACGGGCCGGGGGCAACGGACCGGCCCGCGCACCACGCAATCGGAATCCGCGAGAAGCGGAGGTGGAGCCCCTCCCGTCCTCACGTTTGCCCGGTGCCTGTGACACATGGCCTACGCTGCACGGACAAATAGGGCAAATCGATGTTATGCGCGCTCCTGCTGCCCGGCGGCGCCGGGCGCCGTCTGAGGGGGGACGGCCCACTCGTCCCGCCAGCTGAGGGCAGGGGCCACGCGCCTCAAACCCCCGCGCCGGCAGGCGCGGCATATCCGCGGGGCCCGCCGGGCCACGGCGCGTGCCGGACCACGGCGCGTGCCGGAAACCGGACGTCAGTGACTTATCACCGACAGCCCTACATGCCGGGACACGGCCCGCAGGGGCCGCCGGGGCCCGGGCCGCACCGGGAGGCGTCTGGCAATGCGAGCGTATGAACGATTCCTCCGCAGCATGCCCGGGCGAATGCCGCGAGCCGGCTAGCCGGCGTGGCGCCGGCCGCACCCCGGCACGCCCGGGGCTGACAACAGGCGCTGATAACAGGCATGGCCAGGCGTTCGGGAAATGCCACGGGCGACGCCGAGCCTTGCTTGCTGAAGCGCCTCCGGGGCCAGGGGATGCGCGCGGCGTTCGCGGCTCACGCCCGCTGACCGCCGGAGAACACGCCATCCGCGCGCAGACCCGGCCTGCCCGCGGCTCCCAGCGGTGTCCAGATCAGGGCCTTGGTCCCATTGACCGCGGGTCGTTGGACGGTGTGCGCGAGCCCCAGCGCGGAGTGGACTGGACCCAGGAGCGATGCGCCTAGGAAGGGGCGGTTGCGGTGAACGCCACTGTCAAAGACGTCATGACGACTCACGTGGTCGCCGTCAGGAAGAACGCGTCATTCAAGGACATGGCCGCGAGGCTGCGCGAGCACCGGGTAAGCGCGTTCCCGGTGCTCGATGAGGACAACAAGGTCGTCGGCGTGGTGTCGGAGGCCGACCTGCTGGCCAAGGAGGCCCTGGAATACGGCGGCGGGCGGGTCAGCGGGATGCTCCACCACCGGGAGCAGGCCAAGGCGGCCGCCACCACGGCCGCCGACCTGATGTCCAAGCCGCCGGTGACCGTCGGCCCGAACGACCTGGTCTCGCACGCGGCCCGGCTGATGTACGCGCGCAAGGTGAAGCGGCTCCCCGTGGTGGATGACGACGGGAAGCTGATCGGGATCGTCTCCAGGGCCGATGTGCTGAGCGTGTACAGCCGGCCGGACGAGGACATCCGGCATGACATCACCCAGGGCGTCATCCTCGGCATGCTGCTGTGCGACCCGGCCAGGTTCACCGTCACCGTCAAGGACGGCATCGTGACCATCGAGGGCATGCCCGAGACCGCCGCCGTCGGCCACGACCTGATCGAGGAGATCCGGCACGTCGAGGGCGTCGTCGCGGTGCGCGACCGGCTCAGCTACCCCGACGAGCGCCCGGTTCCC
>DATGLH010000015.1:0-7619 GCA_035294225.1 Trebonia sp. | reverse complement strand
GCCGGTGGCCCCCAACGGAGCGAGCGGCTATCCGTCCTCGCAGATCACGGTGTATGAGTAGCGCCCGGTCACGGTGCACGGGCAGCGGCCGCCGGGACGGGCTGGCGCACGGTGCAACCGCTGGGACGGGTGCAACCGCCGGGACGGGAGCCGCGGGGCACCGGGACGGGCTGGCGCACGGTGCAACCGTTGGGACGGGTGCAACCGCCGGGACGGGTGCGGCCGCCGGGACGGGTGCGGCCGCCGGGACGGGGGCCGCGGGGCACCGGGTGTCCCTGCGGGCGCGGTCGCGCCGGATCCCGGTTCCCGAATGAGTCCGCTCCGGTCCCTGGCGCCGCGTGAGCCGCATGCGTCACGAGCGCCCCGGCCGGGCAGCCACCGACACGCCGTCGTCAGCCGGATGAACCGAAAAATACTTCTTCAGGAAAGAAGAATCGCTTATAGGTATAGAAATCTTTCGGGATCATGAACTGGTGCGCCAGACTGTCAAGTCAAGGTTCCGGCAATTAACGCAAAACGGGCATCAGGCTGTGCCATAGCCCCGCACGTCCCTGACGCCTGGATCGCTCAAGGGCCGGTTCAGGGCAGTAGCCCGCTCCGGCACGGGAATGCCGGCACAGTGAGCGGCTTACGCACTCCGATCACTCCCGTGCGGTAGGGCGCAGACCGGGACAAGGCGCAGACCGGGACAAGGCGCAGACCGGGACAAGGCGCAGACCGGGACAAGGCGCAGACCGGGATAAGGCGCAGACCGGGGTCAGGAAAGCGCTGCCGAGGGTCAGGAAAGCGCTACCGAGATGGGAGTGAAGAGGCGGCGGGGATCGCCGCGGGGGCGCCAGTCGCCGTAGGCCATGACCGCGTTCCGCGACACCGGCCGCAAGCCGCGCGCGGCCGCCCATCCCG
Organism: Trebonia sp.; assembly: GCA_035294225.1. GTDB lineage: Bacteria > Actinomycetota > Actinomycetes > Streptosporangiales > Streptosporangiaceae > Trebonia. The sequence goes on along the minus strand of DATGLH010000015.1, from coordinate 6,716 downwards.
GCAGCCCGGGACGGTCCGGGTCCACGTCCAGGCGGACCTGGCCGCGCGCCTGCCCGGCCAGGTCCGCGATCAGCCGCCGGGCGGCCGCCGGATCGGGGGCGACGACCGGGCCGATGACCGTGACCGCCTCGTTCCGCCAGGCGGCGGCGTAGCCGGTGATCGCCTGACCGCTTTCGAGCACCCGCAGGCGTTCGGCGAACGCGGGCAGCCGCAGCAGGAGGCGGCTGCGGTCGGCACCGAACGCCGCCTTGTCGACGTCGAGGATCGCCGCCATGTCCGCGGCCGCGGCCGGCCGGGTAGCCGGCCGGGCGGCCGGGCGGCCCGGTTCCGGGCGGAACGTGCCCACGAAGGTGACGTTCCGGCGGATGGTGCGGAACCCGAGCTTTTCATACAGCGGCCTGCCCAGGTCGGTGGCGAACAGCGTCACGGTGGCATCCCCGGCCTCGGCCAGCAGGTGCTCCATCAGCGCGCGGCCGAGGCCGCGCCGGCCGTACCGCGCCGCGACGAGCATCATCCCCGCCGAGGCCAGATCCGGGCCGTACCTGGCCAGCACCACCGCGCAGGCCAGCCCGCCGTCCGGCGCGTCCACGCCGAAGGCTTCGGCCTCCGCGAGCAGGAACGCCCACTTGGCCCGCTCCGGCGACCAGCCCCGGTCGGCCGACAGCGCGACGCAGCGGCTGAGGTCCCCGGGGCCGAGCCTGCGGATGGGCGGAAAGGGGACGCCGTTACGGTCGGTCAGCACGTTTCCCCAGCGTATGACCACCCCGCGGGGGAACGCCACCGGTTTGGCGGCCGCCTCGCGTCCTGACGAACAGCCACCGCTCGGCGGCGCTCCAGCCGGCCGACACCACCAGGTAGACCGCGGCGGCCAGCGGCGCGAGCGCGGCGATGACGACCGTGAGGTACGGCAGGACCCTGGCCAGCGGGCCGGGCGCGCCCCCGGCGCCCGCGGGCGCCGCCGTCGCCGTCATTCCCCGTGCCACGCGCGCCGACAGCCAGCAGATCACCGCGAGGATCGCGAGGAGCCCCGGGAAAACGGCTCCCCGGGCGCTGAGCACCGTGGTCCCGGGCAGCCAGTGGCTTCCGAGCGGCACGCCGAGCAATTCGCCCGACAGCAGCCTGTTCGGCCCGCCGGCCACATCCGGCGAGCGGAACAGCAGGTACAGCACGCTGAACACCGGCCACTGCGCCAGGAGCGGCACGAAGCCGGCGAACACGCGCGAGCCCTCTTTCCGGTAAAGAGCCTCCAGCTCGCGCCGCAGCCGCTCCGGCTGCCTGGCGTGACGCCGGCGGAGCGCCTGGATCTGCGACGCCAGCCGGGCCATGGCCGCCTGCCCGCGCAGCGCGCGGAAGCTGAGCGGCATGACGATCAGGCGGACCGCCACGGTGAACACGACGATGCCGGCGACGACGGCGAGGCCGCCGGGAAGGGGGGCGAGAACGTTGGTCAGGGCATAGACGAGATGGTACGCGGCGTCCACGGGGACGCCGAAGATAGCGGACATGGATGAGCGACCTTCCAGCTGAGGCGACGGACGGGCTGGAAGCGGCCGCGGACAAGAGGATCAGGCGGCCGCTGGGGCCGCCGATGGCGCTCTGGGCCTGGCGCGCCCCCGGGCGTCCGGGTCGCGCTGCCGCAGGAACGCCACCCGCCAGGACTTCTCCCGCAGCGCCGCGACCCGTCGCAGGGCGGGAAGCCCGGCCCTCGCCCCGGCCAGGCTCGCGCCGGCCGCGAGGCGGCCGACCACCGCCACGGCCAGCACGGCGACGGCGAGCACGGCGGCGCGCTGCGGGGTGTCCGCCCACATGAGGACGGCGGACAGGTGACCCGCGACCTGCCACAGGCCGGCCAGCGCGCTCAGCACGCCTCCAGCGTAACCGCCGCGCGTCCCGCGGGCCATCGCCTGCCCGGGCCGGGGATCAGGCGGCCAGTTCCGCCACCGCGGCCAGCAGCCGGTCCACGTCGGAGGCGTCGTTGTAGTGCACCAGGCCGGCGCGGACCGCCCCCGCGGGCCGCAGGCCGAGCACCCGGCAGAGCTCATAGGCGTAGTTGTCACCGTGCCACACGTTGACACCGCGCGAGGCCAGCTGTTCTGCCACCGCGCGCGGCGCCAGCCCCGCCACGGTGAAGAACGCCGTCGGCGCGCGCCGCGCGGCCTTGCCGTACAGGGTCACGTGCCCCATACCGGCCAGCCCGCCGAGGAGCCGGCCGAAGAGCGCGGCCTCGTACTCCTCGACCGCCGCCATGGAATCGACGATCCGCTCCCGCCGCGTCCCGGCACCGGAGCCGGCCAGCCCCGCCAGGTGCTCCACCGCGGCGGTCACGCCGGCCAGGTCGGCGAACGGCAGCGTGCCGCGCTCGAACCGGTACGGCACCTCGTCGGACGACGGCGCGAGCTTGTCCGGGTGCAGCGTCCCGAGCAGCGCCGGCGAAGCGACCACCGCGGCGACATGCGGGCCGGCCCACTTGTAGGCGCTGGTCGCGTAGAAGTCAGCGCCCAGCGCGGCCACGTCCACCGGCATGTGCGGGGTGGCGTGCACGCCGTCGACGTAGCAGAGGGCGCCGGCCGCGTGCGCGAGGCCGGCGATCGCCGCCACGTCGGGGCGCGTCCCGATCACGTTGCTCGCCGCCGTCACCGCGACCAGCTTCGTCCGCGGGCCGACCAGCTCCGCGTACTGCGCCACGGGCAGTTCCCCGGTCGCCACGTCGACCTCCGCCCAGCGGACGACGGCCCCGGCCCGGGAAGCGGCCTGCACCCACGGGCGGACGTTGGCGTCATGGTCGAGCCGGGACACCACGATCTCGTCACCGGGCGCCCATCCCTTCGACAGCGCGCCCGAGATCCGGTATGTGAGCGCGGTCATGCTCGGCCCGAGGATCACGCCGGCCGCCTCGCCGCCGACCAGGTCGGCCACGGCCTGGCGGCACCGCGCCACGATGTCCCCGCTGCGCCCGCTCGCCGCGAACGCGCCCCCCGTGTTCCCGATGCCTGCCCGGTACGCCGCGGCGATCGCGTCGATGACCGCGGCCGGGACCTGCGTCCCGGCCGCTCCGTCCAGGTACGCGTGCCCGTCCCGCAACGCCGGGTAGCAGGCCCGGGTACGGGAGACGTCGAAGGTCGCAGGCATGGCGCACTAGGATACACGCTCGCCGGAAAATGAGGTGACAGCCCGCCCGGCGCGAATTACGCTCCGCCTGGTGTCCTCCCGCCCAGTCGCCGCCCTCTGGCGGCTGCGCCCGTACCTGCGCCCGTACCGATGGCAGCTGGCCGCGATGACCGCCGCGGCGATCTGCGCCGAGGGCGCGGAGATCGCGATCCCCCTGCTCACGAAGTCCGTCATCGACGGCGCTATCGCCCACCGCGAGCGGGGCCTGCTGATCCCGCTCGGGCTGGCCGCGATCGGCCTCGGCGCGGGGGCGGCCATGCTGAACCTGATCCGCCGCTGGGTGCAGGGCAACGCCGTCGCCGGCATGGAGAAGACGATCAGGGACGACCTGTATCAGCACCTGCAGCGGCTCGACCCGGCGTTCCACGACGAGTGGCAGTCCGGTCAGCTGCTGTCCCGCGCCACTACGGATCTGTCGTCGATCCGCCGGTTCGCCGGGTTCGGCGTCGTGTTCCTGTTCATCTCCGTCATGACGTTCGCGGCCGTGACCGCCCTGCTCATCAGGCTGAACTGGTGGCTCGGCCTGATCACCGGCTGCATGTTCGCGCCGGTGCTGGCGTTCTGCACGCGGTTCGAGCGCCGGTACAAGGTGCTCTCCCGCCGGGTGCAGGACGCCGAAGGCGACCTGACCACGCTGATCGAAGAGGCGGCGGCCGGCGTGCGGGTGCTGAAGGCGCTCGGCCGGGCTCCCGAGGCCGCCGCGGGCCACCTGGCGCAGGCCGCCGGGGTCTACCGCACCCAGGTCGCCAAGGCCCGCCTGCTCGGCGGGTTCTGGGCGGTGCTCGACCTGATCCCCAACGCCGCGATCGCGCTCATCGTGGTTCTCGGCGCGGTCGCGGTCAGCCATCGCACCCTGACCCTCGGCGGGCTGGTGGCCTTCATCACGCTGGCCCTGCAACTGGTGTGGCCGATCGAGGCGCTCGGCTACGTGCTCGCCTCCGGGGAGGAGGCGGCGACCGCGGCCCAGCGCGTGCTGGAAATCTTCGACACCCCGCCGACGATAAAAGACAAGACCGGTCATCCCGAACGGCCGGCCGTCCTGCGCCAGCGGGAAAGCAGCCAGCGGGAGAGCGGGGTGGCGCCCGCCCAGGGCCGCCGGCGCCGCGCGCACCTGCGCTTCGAACACGTCGCGTTCACCTACCCGGGCAGCCGGAAGCCCGTTCTGCGCGATGTCGAGCTCGACCTGGCCCGCGGCGAGACGCTGGTGCTCGCCGGCGCCACCGGGTCGGGCAAGACGACCCTGCTGCAGCTGGTGCCCAGGCTCGCGGACGTGACCGGCGGCCGCGTGCTGCTCGGCGGCACCGACGTGCGGGACATCCCGCTGGCGGCGCTGCGCGCCGCGGTGGGCTGCGTGTTCGAGGAGGCCACGCTGTTCTCCGCGAGCGTGCGGGAAAACGTCACGTTCGGCGCGGCGGACGCGTCCGAGGAGGAGATCGAGGCGGCGCTGACCGCCGCGCAGGCGAGGTTCGCCTACGACCTGCCATGGGGCCTGGAGACGCGGATCGGCGAACAGGGCATGGCGCTGTCCGGCGGCCAGCGGCAGCGGGTGGCGCTGGCCCGCGCCATCCTCGCCAGGCCGGAGGTGCTGATCCTCGACGACCCGCTGTCCGCGCTGGACGTGCATACCGAGGAACGGGTGACGCGGGCGCTCGGCGAGCTGCTGGCCGACGTCACGGCGCTGGTCGTGGCGCACCGGCCGTCCACGGTCGCGCTCGCCGACCGGGTGGCGCTGCTGGCGGGCGGGGTGATCGCCGCGGTCGGCAGCCACGGCGAGCTGATGGCCACCCAGCCGGCCTACGCGGCGCTCATGTCGATGGAGGTACACCCATGACGGCCGATGCGGCCAGCCGGGCGGACGAGGCCGGTCACCGGGGCGCGGACCAGCCGTCCGCGAATCGTCAAGCCGCGAATAGCCAGGCATGGCGCGGTATAGCTGCCGAGCAGGCCGGCGAGGTCCCGGCGCCGCTCGCGGCGCTGCTGCGCAGGCGCAGCCGGCGGCTGCTCGCCGGCCTGCTGCGGCCGTACCGGCGGAGTGTCGCGTGGACGGCCGCGGCGATCGTGGTCGCGTCGCTGGCCGCGCTGGCCGGGCCGTGGCTGGTCGGCATCGCGATCGACAACGGCATCCCGCCGGTGCTGACGTCCGGGGATCCGGTGCCGCTGCTGCGCATCGCCGCGCTGTTCGCCGCCACCGTGGCGCTCCAGGCGATCGCCACCAGCATGTTCGTCACGATGACCGGCCGGGTGGGCCAGTCGGTGGTGCTCGAACTGCGCCGCCGCCTGTTCTGGCACACGCTCCGGCTGCCGGTGGCGTTCCACGAGAGCTACACCTCGGGGCGGGTGATCTCCCGGCAGACGTCCGACATCGAGGCGATCTCCGCCTTGTTCGAGGAGGGCCTGGACTCGCTGATCTCGGCGGCGCTCACGCTGGTCCTCGTCGGCACGGGCATGCTGCTGCTGGACTGGCCGCTCGCCCTGGTGGTGCTCGCCGGGTTCGTCCCGCTGACCTGGCTGAGCGCCTGGTTCCGGCGCGAGTCCGCGGTCGCCTACCGGCGCATCAGGGAGGCCAACGCGCTGGTCATCGCGGTTTTCGTCGAGACGTTCAGCGGCCTGCGCGCGGTCCAGGCGTTCCGGCGGGAGCGGCGGAACGCCGAGATCTTCGGCGCCCTGTCCGGGGACTACGCGAATGCGAGCAGGCGCGCCTCGCGGCTGATCGCGGTCTTCGGCCCGGGCATATCGCTGGTGGCCAACGTGATCATCGGGGTCGTGCTCTGCTACGGCGGGCTGCGGGTGATCGACGGCGACATCAAGGTCGGCGTGCTGGCCTCGTTCCTGCTGTACTTGCAGCGGTTCTTCGACCCGCTGCAGGACGTCTCGCAGTTCTACAACTCGTTCCAGGGCGCCGCCTCGGCCCTGGAGAAGATCTCCGGCGTCCTGGAGGAAGAGCCGTCGGTCGCCGAGCCCGCCGCCCCCGCGCACCTGCCGCCCGCGGCGGGCGGGCGCCGCGTCCGGTTCGAGTCGGTGCGGTTCGGCTACCGGCCGGCCGGCCCGTGCCAGCAGGAAAGCCGGGCAGCCGTGCTTCCCGGGCTGGACCTGGACATCCCGGCCGGGCAGACGGTCGCCCTGGTCGGCGAGACCGGGGCGGGCAAGACCACGGTCGCCAGGCTCCTCGCCCGGTTCTACGACCCGGACGCCGGGCGGGTACTCCTGGACGGCGTCGACCTGCGCGACCTGCCGGACCGGGTGCTCCGGCAGGAGGTCGTGCTGATCACCCAGGAGAGCTTCCTCTTCGAGGGCACGGTCGCGGAGAACATCAGGCTCGGCCGGCCGCGGGCCTCCGACGCCGAGGTCGAGGCGGCCGCCCGGGCGATCGGCGCGCACGAGTTCATCACCGCCCTGCCCGACGGCTATGCCACCAGGGTCGGCAAGCGCGGCGGCAGGCTGTCGGCCGGCCAGCGCCAGCTGATCTCCTTCGCCAGGGCGTTCATCGCCGCCCCCGGCGTGCTCGTGCTCGACGAGGCGACGGCGCTGCTCGACATCCCCGGCGAGCG
>DATGLH010000014.1:0-3066 GCA_035294225.1 Trebonia sp. | reverse complement strand
TGATCGTGGGCGCCCCCCACTTCTTCTCGAGCACCACGTTGCGGCCCTTGGGGCCGAGAGTTACCCGCACGGCGTCGGCGAGCTGGTTCATGCCGCGCTCGAGGCCGCGCCTGGCGTCCTCGTCAAACGCGATCATCTTCGGCATGTGCTTCACCCCCTCCTCAGGACACGCGTGCCTGCAGGGTCCCGCGGCACCCGGGGGCACCTTGCTGCTCAGCGGAACCCCCTGCCTGCGGCCCGCCGAACTGATACTTCGATATATTATTTAGCACTCCCGGGCCGGGGGTGCTAATCGGCACGCGCTGCCCGCCCGCGGTACCGGTCATCCGCCCGCTGCCGGATGACCGCGCGTCATCAGCCGCGGAGCACGGCACCTACCCGCCGTACGGCCTCTGCCACGGCTGCGTCCCGCGCCGCCGTGGTCTCCGCCACGGTGAGCGTGCGGTCGGGCGCGCGGAACCGCAGCGTGTAGGCCAGCGACTTGCGGCCCTCGCCGACCTGCTCCCCGGTGTAGACGTCGAAGAGCCGCACGTCTTCCAGGAGGATCCCGCCGTCCACCGAGGCCGCGCCTGCGATCAGTGCTTCCCGGACGTCCGCGGCGGGCACCGGCTCGCCGACGACCAGCGCCACATCCTGCGTGGCGACCGGATACGCCGACAGCTCCGGCGCCTGGACCTGGCGCGCGGGCCCCGCGCCGGCGGCCGCGGCGAGGAGCACGGACATGTCGAGTTCCATCGCGCACGTCCGCGCGGGCAGCCCGAACGCCTCGATCACCCGGGGGTGCAGCTCTCCCGCGTACCCGGCCAGCTTCTGCCCGCCGGGGGGCACCGGCCCGGCAGCATCATCGCCGGCCCGCACGAAAACCGCCGCGCAGCGTCCCGGATGCCAGGGCGGCTGCTGGCCTGCCCGCACGTCGAGCGGCACGCGGCAGATCCGCCCGACCTCGCGCGCGGCCTCGGCCGCGTCGGCCCAGCATGCCGGCCTGCCCTTCCCCCACCAGCCTCCCGGGTCCCTGTCGCCCGCCAGCACCGTGGCGACGTGCAGCGGCTGCTCGGGCAGCGCGGCCTCCAGTTCGGCGAGCTCGCCGGGAGCCGGGGCGCGATCGACGGGCAGGATGGGTGCCGCTGCCGTGCCGCCCGCGCGGGGCAGGAACACAGCGCCCATCCCGAACAGTGCCACGTCCCCGAACCCGCGGCCGACGTTGCGCGCCAGCACGCGCAGCAGCCCGGGCAGCAAGGTGGTGCACAGCAGCGGTTCGGCATCGCTGATCGGGTTGGCGAGCGCCAGCGCCTGCCGGCGCGGGTCCCCCGCGGGAAGCTGCAGCGCGTCAGCGTCGGCCGCCGAGCCGAACGGCGCGGTGGGCACCTCCACGTATCCCGCCGCCGCCAGCCCTCTGCTGACCGCCCGCCGCAGCCGCTGGCTGCCCGTCAGGCCGCGTCCGGCGAAGGCACGCGGCCTGCGTACCGGGATGTTCTCGTACCCTTCGAGACGGATGACCTCCTCGGCCAGGCCGGCCGGGTCGGTGAGGTCGGGCCGCCAGGACGGCGGGGTGACGGCGAGCTCCTGGTCCGTGCCTTCGCGCCTGCCGCGGTGCCCGTGGTGCCCCCGGGAGCCCGGGCCTGCGGTGCCGCCGGCCTCGCGGACCTCGCCGCCGGCCTCGCGGACCTCGCAGCCGACCTCGCGCAGCCGCCGCACCACCACGGCGGCGCCGTAGGCCATCCCCGCCACGCCGTCCGGGTAGCTGGCCGGCATCGTGATCGTCACCGGCGGCACGTCCACGGACGCGTGCGTGCACCCGGGGACGACCGTCCCGCCGCCGAGCGAGGCGAGCAGCGCCACGGCCTTCGCCGAGGCGCGCAGCGGCAGCTCGCGGTCCACGCCGCGCTCGAACCGGTAGGACGCCTCGCTGTGCAGCCTGTGGCGGCGGCTCATCCTGGCGGTGCCCGCGGCGGAAAAATGCGCGGCCTCGATGAGCAGCCAGGAGGACTTCTCACCGATCTCCGTGGCGAGCCCGCCCATCGTGCCGGCCATCGAGATCGGCCCGGAATCGTCGGTGATGAGGATGTCGTCGGGGTCGAGCGTGCGCACCACGTGGTCGAGGGTCTCCAGCCGCTCCCCCGCCCGTGCGCGCCGCACCACGACCGGCCCGCTCACCTTGGCGGCGTCGAAGGCGTGCAGCGGCTGGCCGAGTTCCAGCATCAGGTAGTTGGTCACGTCCACGGCCAGCGAGACGCACCGCACACCGCAGCGGGCCAGCCGCACCCGCATCCACAGCGGCACCGGCGCGGCGGGGTCGAAGCCGCGCACCTCGCGGAGCACGAACCGGTCGCACGCGTCCGGGTCGGTGATGCTGGCGGCGCGGACCTCGCCCGAGGTGTAGCCCAGGTCACCGCCGAGCACCGCGGGCCCCGGGAGCCCCGTCCCCGCGGGGTCGGTGAACGGCACGCCGAACGCGCTCGCCAGCTCCCGGGCCACGCCGCGCACGGACACGCAGTAACCGCGGTCCGGTGTCACCGCGATGTCGAGCACGTCGTCGCGCAACCCCGCGTATCCGGCGAAGTCAGCGCCGAGCGGGGCGTCGGGCGGCAGCACGAGGATCCCGGTGTGGTCGTCGCCGATCCCGAGCTCGTCCGCCGCGCAGATCATCCCCTCCGAGAGACGCCCGTAGGTCTTGCGCGCGCCGATCCCGAACCCGCCGGGCAGTACGGCGCCGGGCCGGGCGAGCGCCACCTTGTCCCCGGCGGCGAAGTTGGTCGCGCCGCAGATGACGCCGGCGTTCCCCTCCGTGCCGAGGGCGTGGCCCTCCTCCACCGCAACCCGGCAGTACCTGATCGGCTTTTTGAACCCGGTCAGCTCCTCGACGGACAGGACCTGGGCGACGACGACGCCGCTGACGTCGCGGCCGGCCGGCTCGGCGGACTCGACTTCCAGGCCCGCGGCGGTGAGCCGCCGCGCGACCTCGGCGGCGCCGCATGACTCGCTGACGGGCGCATACTCGCGCAGCCAGGAAAGCGGAACCCTCATCCCTCAGATCTCCATCCCGAACGCCCTGCTGAACCGCACGTC